>NZ_JBEXKC010000156.1:0-8541 GCF_040609475.1 Streptomyces sp. NPDC004667
TCGCGAAGCGACGCGACGAAGGAGCGCCCTTGAGGGACCGGCCCGACACGGAAGGACAGTGGACTGGCGGGACGCCCCCAGCCCTCCCCCGATCCGGATCGAGAGAGCACCGCCCACCCCCGACCCCCCTACCCCCGAACCCCCCGTGTCTCCGCGTCGTGCCGGAGGGCCGCTTCGCAGGGTGGGGTGGTGCTCAGGGCCACGAGGGAGAGGGTGTTCAGGAGGCCGCCGTTGGTGACGACCAGGTCCCAGGGGCCGTTCTTCAGGGAGGTCGCGGGGGCCGGGCCGGCGCGTCGGGACGTGACCTGCCAGCCGCGTTCCGTCAGGGCCGCTTCGAGCGTCCGCCACCGGCCCGGGTCGGCGGGGCCCGAGCCGGTCCAGTCGGCGACGCAGTCGGCCAGGTCCCCCTCCTGCTCGGGATGAGGGGTGCCCGGGGTCAGGCCCGCCGCGGCGGCGGCGTCGGCCAACCCGGCCTGCGCTTCGGCGCGCGAGGGGTGCGAGGGACCTCCCCCCGCGGCGGCCGGGTCGATCTCGCGGACCCGGAACCAGCCGTGGTCGGTGTCGTCCCCGGCCGTGGACCACAGGAGCCCGCACACCACGGCGACGCCCGCTCCGGCCAGCCCCACCGCCCCGGCCGCCGCCCCGGCCGCCCACTTCGTTCTGCCCATGGCGGCGATCATCCCCCGCGCCCCGGGCGGCCCGGCCCGCGGCCCCCCTCGGGGCCTCAGTCCTCCGGCGGGAACACCGGTTCGCCCGTGGCCGAGAGGGTGATCAGGATGGCTTCCACCGGGCACCCCTCGGCGGCCGTCAGGGTGGGTTCGTTGGCGTCGGTCTCCGGGGAACGGGGGTGGGACTGGCGGGCCGAGTCCAGGGCGAAGGCCTCCGGGGCGTGGTTCACGCACATGCCCGAGCCGATGCAGACCCCCCGGTCCACCTCGATCTGCCAGCGGTCCCCCATCACGCACCCGCCGGGAGGTGGATCATCTTGTGCTCCAGGTACTCGCTCAGCCCCTCCGGCCCGAACTCCCGCCCCAGGCCGCTGTTCTTGTAGCCGCCGAACGGGCCCAGCATGTCCAGGCTGAAGGTGTTCACGTTGAAGGTGCCCGTGCGCACCCGGCGCGCGAAGTCGACGCCGTGCTCGACGTCGGCGGTCCAGACGCTGCCGCTGAGGCCGAACTCCGAGTCGTTGGCCACCCGCAGTGCCTCCTCCTCGTCCCCGTACGGAATCAGGCAGACGACCGGCCCGAAGATCTCCTCGCGGGCGATCCGCATCGCGTTGTCGACGTCGCCGAAGAGGGTGGGCTCGACGTACCAGCCGCGTTCCAGGCCGGCCGGGCGGCCGCCGCCGCCGGTGAGGATCTTCGCGCCCTCCTCCTGGCCGATCCGGATGTAGTCCAGGGACCGCTGCTGCTGGCGCTGCGCGACGAGCGGGCCGAGCTGGGTCGCCGGGTCCAGCGGGTCGCCGACGACGAGGGCTCCGGCGGCCGCCGCGAAGGCGTCGGCGTACTCCTCGTAACGGCTGCGCGGGGCGAGGATGCGGGTCTGGGCCACGCAGGCCTGGCCGTTGTTCATCCAGGCGGCGGGCACGATCCCCGCGACGGTGGCGGCCGGGTCGGCGTCGGGCAGGATCACGGCGGCGGACTTGCCGCCGAGTTCGAGGGTGACCCGCGTCAGGTTGCGGGCGGCGACCTCCATGACCCGGCGGCCGGCCGCGACGGAGCCGGTGAAGGAGACCTTGTCGACGCCGGGGTGGCCGACGAGGTACTCGCTGACCTCCCGGTCGGCGGGCAGGACGGAGAGCACGCCCTCCGGCAGCCCGGCCTCCCGTGCGATGTCGGCCAGGATGTACGAGTCGAGCGGGGCCTCCGGCGAGGGCTTGAGGACCACCGAGCAGCCGGTGAGCAGTGCCGGGGCGAGCTTGGCGGCGGCCACGAACTGCGGGACGTTCCAGGGGATGACGGCGGCGACGACCCCGACCGGCTCGCGGCGCACGAGGATCGGCCCGAGCGCGCCCTGGCGGCGCTCCTCGTAGGGGTAGCCGGCGGCGACCTTGATGGCGGAGTCGTAGACCATCATCGCGCCGAGGGCCTGGGCGAGGACGCTCCAGGAGTACGGGGAGCCGTTCTGGGAGCTGATGGAGCGGGCGAGTTCCTCGTGGCGGACGGCGATGGCGTCCTTGATCCGGGTGACGACGGCGATCCGTTCGTCCAGGGAGAGCCGGGGCCAGGGGCCCTCGTCGAAGGCCTTGCGCGCGACGGAGACGGCCCGGTCCACATCGGCGCGGGAGGCGTGCGGGACGCTGCCGATGACCTGCTCGGTGTGGGGGGAGACGACGCGGATGGTGTCGGTGCCCAGCGGCTCGGTCCATTCCCCGCCGATGAACAGGTGTCCGTGTTCCACGAGCTCGGTCATGGCTGATGCCTCCTGAGGCTGCGCGCGGTGTCGCAGAACTGATACCAGTTCTAGTTCCAGGAGTCCACGGCCAGGACGGGGCCGCTCCGAAGATCCGAGGACTGGTCAGAAAGCCGGGGAGATGGTCGACTTGGGCGACTACTGAAACACGTTCTCGCCTGACCGCTCGACCGCCCGACCGCTCGACCGCCCGACCGATCCGCAGTGAGCCAGGGAGTCCTCATGTCAGAGGCCACGCCAGAGGTGACGATGAAGGCCGATCCGGAGGTCACACCGAAGGCCGATCCGAAGGCCGATCCGGAGGCCGCACCGAAGGCCGCACCGAAGGCCACCCCAGAAGCCTCCCCAGAGGCCGAGCCGCACGTCATCGAGCACGGCGGAGGTGTCTGGGGCATCAAGGTCCCCATCCCCGACAACCCGCTCGGGCACACCCTCGTCCACGTCCTCGACACCGACCGCGGCCCCGTCCTGATCGACACCGGCTGGGACGACCCCGCCTCCTGGGACGCCCTCGCCTCCGGGCTCGGCGTGCTCGGGCTCTCCGTCGCCGACGTGCACGGGGTGGTCATCACCCACCACCACCCCGACCACCACGGGCTGTCCGGGCAGGTGCGGGAGGCCTCCGGGGCGTGGATCGCCATGCACGCCGCCGACACGGAGGTGGTCGTGCGGACCCGCTCCGCCGAGCCCGGCGTCTGGTTCGACTACATGAGCGGGAAACTGACCGCCGCCGGAGCCCCCGAGGAGCACGTCGCCCCGCTGCGCGCGGCCCGCGCGAGCGGCCGACTGCGGACCCTGCCCGGACTGCGGGCCGCCGTCCCCGACCGGGAGATCGTCCCCGGCGAGCTGCTGCCGCTCGCCGGGCGCCGGCTCCGCGCGATCTGGACCCCCGGCCACACCCCCGGCCACGTCTGCCTCCACCTGGAGGAGGAGCACCCGGCCCGCCTGCCCGGCAACGGCCGGCTCTTCTCCGGCGACCACCTGCTGCCCGGGATCTCCCCGCACATCGGCCTCTACGAGCACCCGGGGGACACCCGCGTCACCGATCCCCTCGGCGACTACCTCGACTCCCTCGAACGCATCGGGCGCCTGGAGCCCGCCGAGGTGCTCCCGGCCCACCAGTACGCCTTCACCGACGCTCCCGCCCGCGTACGGGAGCTCCTGGATCACCACGAGGAGCGGCTGACCGGGCTGTGGCGGCTGCTGGCCGAGCCGCTGACCCCCTGGGCGCTCGCGGAGCGGATGGAGTGGAACCGCCCGTGGGAGCGGATCCCGTACGGCTCCCGGAACATCGCCGTCTCGGAAGCGGAGGCGCATCTGCGGCGCCTGGTGAAGCAGGGCCGCGCAGAAGCGGTACCGGGTACCGAGCCGGTGGAGTACCGGGCGCTGTGAGGGGCGCGGGGCGCCCCCCGGTAAGGGGCGCCGGTGCCCGCCGCCCCCGGACCGGTGGGCTACGGGCCGGTAGAGTGGGGCCGTCGTCCACACCTCAGTACGGGGGGAAGCCGGTGCGAATCCGGCGCTGACCCGCAACCGTGACCCGGCCCGCCCCGCGGGACGGGGAGCCGGAATGCCCCGTACGGGAGGTGCGCGGCTCGTGCCGCCGGGGCCTCCGGCGGCCGGCACCGTCGAGGTAAGCGGAGCCGGAGCCCGGTGCCCGCGTGTGCCTGCCTCCGACTCCCCAGCACGAGAGGCACCCGCCCCACCATGAACGTCCGCCGCAGCGCCGCCGCGCTCGCCGCCTCCGCCGTGCTCTGCGTGGGCGCCGCCCCCGCAGCCCTCGCCGACACCGCTCCGCCCTCCCCGTCCGCGCCGCCGGTCGTCCCCTCGGGCCTGTTCGGCAAGGCCGACCCGACGTACGACGGCGTGTGGCGCCAGTCGATCGCGCTGCTCGCCCAGCGGACGGCGGGCGAGCAGCCCGCCGCGCAGGCCGTGGACTGGCTCACCGGCCAGCAGTGCGCGAACGGCGGCTTCGCCTCCTTCCGCGCGGACGCCTCCAAGGCCTGCGACGCGACGACGATGTTCGACACCAACGCCACCGCCATCGCCGTGCAGGCGCTGAAGGCGATCGGCGGCAAGGACGCGGCGGTCAAGAAGGGCGTGGACTGGCTGAAGTCCGTCCAGAACGAGGACGGCGGCTGGGCCTACGTCCCGGGCTCCCCCAGCGAGGGCAGCTCCACCTCGATCGTGGTCAGCGCGCTCGCGGTGGCGGGAGAGAAGCCGGCCGAGGTCAAGTCGAAGGCGGGCAAGTCCGCCTTCGACGGACTGCTCGCCTTCCAGCTGGGCTGCTCCGCCGAGCCGGCCGCCGACCGCGGCGCCTTCGGCTACCAGGCCGCCGACGGCAAGCTCCCCGCCAACGCCGACGCCACGGCCGCCGCCGTGCTGGCCGGTCTCGGCAAGGGCGCGGTCGTCGACCCCGCCGCCACGGACACCCCCGCCGCCGCGCTGCCCTGCCCGGCGGGCGCCACCGACCCGGCGGGCGCCGCCCAGGGCGCGGCCGGCTACCTCGCCGAGGCCCTGAAGAAGGACGGCCACCTCACGGCCGTCACCCCGGGCGCCGACCAGCCCACCGCCGACACCGGCAACACCGCCGACGCCGTGATCGCCCTGGCCGCGGCCGGCCACCGGCAGGCGGCGGCGGGCGCGCTGGAGTGGCTGAAGAACAACTCCGCCGACTGGTCCAAGGGCAACCCTGCGGCGCTGGGCACCCTGGTCCTCGTCGCGCACGCCACCGGCACCGACCCGAAGGCCTTCGGCTCCGCCGACCTGGTCGGCGCGCTGAACGCCACGGGCCCCGCCCCGCAGGCGGCCGACACCGAGCCGAAGAAGGTCGAGAGCGACGGCGGCACCGGTTCCGGCGGCCAGAACGTCTGGTGGATCGTCGGCGCGGGCGCCGCGGCCGGCATGGGCATCGGCATCCTGCTGAGCGGCCGCCGGAAGAAGAACCAGCTGTGATCCGCCGTCCGCGCACCGCGGCCGCCGTGCTCCTGGGCCTCCTGCTGACCCTGATCGCCGCTTCCCCGGCCCTCGCGGCGGGCTACCGCTACTGGTCGTTCTGGGACGGCGCGGGCGGCAACTGGGCGTACGCCACCCAGGGTCCGTCGACGGCCCGGCCCGCGGACGGCACGGTCTACGGCTTCCGCTTCTCGGTCAGCAAGGACGCGGCGGCCGAGGCGGCCCGGCCGCGCGCCGCCGCCGACTTCGAGGCCGTCTGCGCGGGAACCCCTGCCGCCGACGGCAAGAAGCGGGTGGCCGTGGTCCTCGACTTCGGGGTGCCCGAGGACGCCCCCGGCGGTGAGCACCCGCCGCAGGACGCCCCCCGCACCGCCTGCGCCCAGGTCGCCCCGGAGGCCACCGCCGCCGAGGCACTGGCATCGGTGGCGAAGCCGCTGCGCTACAACAGTGCCGCCCTGCTGTGCGGGATCTCCGGCTACCCGAAGACGGGCTGCGGCGAGCCGATCGAGGACTCCGGGTCCAAGGCCCCGGCGGCTTCCCCCACGGCGTCCGCCGGTCCGGCGGACGCCGACGCGGCCCCCGCCGGCGGGGGCTCCGGCCCCTCCGCGGGCCTGGTCGCGGGCATCGCGGCCGTGATCGCCCTCGCCGCGGCCGGTGTCTGGCAGTCCCGCCGCCGCGGGCGATGACGCACGGCGCCGCAGGGACGCACGCACCCCCGGCCGGGCCCGGCGCGGACCGGGCCGGTCGGGGGGTGCGCGGGGCGACGTACAAGAAGGGGACGGCCTGGCGGGCTCCCGAGGCGCGGCGCAGCAACGCCCTGCACGCGGGGGCCTGGTGGCTGTGGGCCCTCGGGCTCGCCACCGCCGCCTCCCGGACCACCAATCCGCTGCTCCTCGGGCTGATCGTCGGCGTCGCCGGGTACGTGGTCGCCGCCCGGCGCACCGCCGCGCCCTGGGCCCGGTCCTACGGCGCGTTCGTCCGGCTGGGCCTGTTCGTCATCGGGCTGCGGCTCCTCTTCTCCGTGCTGCTCGGCTCCCCCCTGCCCGGCGCGCACGTCCTGTTCACGCTGCCCGAGCTCCCGCTGCCCGGCTGGGCGCAGGGCATCCGCCTCGGCGGCCGGGTCACCGCCGAACAGCTGGTCTTCGCCTTCTACGACGGCGCGAAGCTGGCCGCGCTGCTCATCTGCGTCGGCGCCGCCAACGCCCTGGCCAATCCGGCGCGGCTGCTGAAGTCGCTGCCCGCCGCCCTGTACGAGGTGGGCGTGGCGGTGGTCGTCGCCATGACGTTCGCGCCGAACATGGTCGCGGACGTGGCCCGACTGCGGACCGCGCGCCGGCTGCGCGGCCGGCCCACCGGCGGGGTGAAGGCCGTCCTCCAGATCGGACTGCCGGTACTGGAGGGGGCCCTGGAGCGTTCGGTGGCCGTCGCCGCCTCCATGGACGCGCGCGGCTACGGCCGCACGGCCCGGGTCCCGGCCGCCGTCCGGCACACCACCAACGCGCTCACCCTGGGCGGCCTCCTCGGCATGTGCGCCGGCACTTACGGGCTGCTCGCGGCCGAGGGCGCCGCGTACGGGCTGCCCGTGCTCGGCATCGGACTGGTCCTGGCCCTGGCCGGGCTGCGCCTGGGCGGCCGGCGCAGCGTGCGGACCCGCTACCGGCCCGACCGGTGGGGGGCGCGGGCGTGGCTGGTCGCCGGGTCGGGGGCGGCGGTCGCGGCCCTGCTGGTCCGGGCCGCTTCGGTAGACCCGGAGGGGCTGCGGCCGGGCGTGGTCCCGCTGGTCGCGCCGACGCTGCCGCTGTGGCCCGCGGCGGCGATCCTGATCGGCCTGCTTCCCGCCTTCGTGGCACCCGTACCGTCCGAGGAGTCCGCGCAGTGATCCGCTTCGAGCAGGTGTCGGTGACCTACGACGGCGCCGCGCACCCCTGCCTCCAGGGCGCCGACTTCACCCTCCCCGAGGGGGAGCTCACCCTCCTCGTCGGTCCGTCCGGGGTGGGCAAGTCCACCCTGCTCGGGGCGGTGTCCGGGCTGGTCCCGCACTTCACGGGCGGCACCCTGCGGGGGCGGGTGACGGTCGCGGGCCGCGACACGCGCACCCACCGGCCGCGGGAGCTCGCGGACGTGGTGGGCACGGTGGGCCAGGACCCGCGGGCGCACTTCGTGACGGACGTGGTGGAGGACGAGCTGGCGTACGGCATGGAGTCGCTGGGCCTGCCACCGGCGGTGATGCGCCGCCGGGTGGAGGAGACCCTCGACCTGCTGGGCCTGAACGAACTCCGCGACCGCCCCATCGCCACCCTGTCCGGCGGCCAGCAGCAGCGGGTCGCGATCGGCTCCGTCCTGACCCCGCACCCGAAGGTCCTGGTGCTGGACGAGCCGACGTCCGCCCTGGACCCGGCGGCGGCGGAGGAGGTCCTCGCAGTGCTGCAGCGCCTGGTCCACGACCTGGGCACGACGGTGCTGATGGCGGAACACCGGCTGGAGCGGGTCGTGCAGTACGCCGACCGGGTCCTGCTGCTCCCCTCCCCGGGCGCGGCCCCCGTGGTCGGCACCCCGGCCGAGATCATGGCCGTCTCCCCAGTGCATCCGCCGGTGGTCTCCCTCGGCCGGCTGGCGGGCTGGTCCCCCCTGCCGCTGTCCGTCCGCGACGCCCGCCGCACGGCCGCCCCGCTGCGCGCCCGCCTGACCGGAACCACCTCCGTCCCCCTCACCGCCGCACACGAACACGCCGCGCCGACTCCCGGGCACGGGGCCGGGGCCGCGTCCGGGCCCGGGCCCGCGTCCGGCACGGCGGCGGAGCCGGTGGCAGCCGTCGACGACCCCGCGCCCGGCACGACGGCGGAGCCGGTGGGGGCCGTCGACGACCCTGCGCCCGGCACGGCGGCGCAGCCGGTGGCAGCCGTCGGCAACCCCGCACCCGGCACGACGGCGCAGCCGGTGGGGGCCGGGGCTCGCCTCCCGGCGCAGGGTGGTGGGGCGGGTCGTGCCGTCGCGGCCCCGGCGGGCGGAGGCCCGCGCTCCGGCCCCGGGCTGTTCGCCCGGCTGCGCGGGCGCCGCCCCGCCCACGTGACCCGCGCGGCGGCCACGATCGTCCCGGAGACGTCGGAGCCCGGCGTGTACGGCAGGGGCCACACCGGGCGGAGCGGCTCCGGCAGCGCCGCGAAGTTCCGTTGCCCG
>NZ_JBEXKC010000157.1:0-8430 GCF_040609475.1 Streptomyces sp. NPDC004667
GCCGCGCCCCGGCCCGCGCCGGGGCGTACGTTCGACATGGCGCCCCTGTGCGCGGCGGCCCGCGGGAGGGTCGACCCGTCCATCGTCGCCCTGTGCCGCTGATGCCGGGGCGTCACCGACGGGGCGTCACCGACGGAGCTCCGGGTCCCCGCTCCGGGCCGGGGGCCCGGTAGCGGCGGCAAATTGAGTGGATGCTCCTGCTCCGGATACCTAGAGTGACCGGACGCCCCGTCACCCGCCAGGAGCCCGACCATGCGCACGCACTACCCCCGCACGGCACACCTGCCGTGGTCCCCGGGTGCCACGCCGGACGACGTGCGCGCGAGCGGGCCGTCGGCGCTGGCCGGGCGGGAGGTGGTCGTCACCGAGAAGCTCGACGGGGAGAACACCACCCTCTACCGGGACGGCCTCCACGCCCGCTCCCTCGATTCGGGACACCACCCGTCCCGCGCCTGGGTCAAGGGCCTCCAGGGCCGGATCGGCTCCGGCATACCGGAGGGCCGGCGGGTGTGCGGGGAGAACCTCTACGCCCGCCATTCGCTCGCCTACGAGGAACTCGACGGCTGGTTCTACGGGTTCTCCGTGTGGGACGGCGACCACTGCCTCGACTGGGACCCGACCGTGCGCTTCCTGCGGCGGCTCGGAATTCCCACGCCGCGCGTGCTCTGGCGGGGCGTCTACGACGAGCGCGCGCTGCGCCGGCTGCGGATCGACACCACCCGCCAGGAGGGCTACGTCGTCCGCACGACGGCGGGCTTCCGGCGCGAGGACTTCGGCCGCTGTGTGGCCAAGTGGGTCCGCGGCGGCCACGTGCAGACCGACACCCACTGGATGTACGCCCCCGTCGTCCCCAACGGACTCGGCGCGAACGCCCCGCTGTGGGCGGTCCGTTCGGGCTCCGAGCCGGACGTGGCCGGGCTGCTGGCCGCGGTCGGACCCGGCCCGGACCCGGCCCGGGAGGGTGACCTGGACGGGGCCGGGCGCACCGTCGCCGAGGTCACCGCCCGGCTCGACGGCGCCGGCCGCACCGGGGACGCCCGACTGGCCGGGGTCCTGGCCGCCGCGCTGCACCGCGAACCACGGGCCACCCTCGGTGCGCGGCTCGCGGCCGGGCCGCTCGGGATGGCGGCCGCCCGGCGGGTGGCGGACCTGGTCGGGCTGTACCCGGCCCTGCGGCGGCCGTTCCCGGACGAGGAACGGCGGGCCGGGCTGGTGCGGATGGCGGCGGCGGCCGACCTCGGGGTGCTGCACGCGCTGGCGGCGGCGCTGCCGGGCGGCGAGGACGAGCCCGGAGCGCGGGAGAGCGTCGAGTGGTCCGCGCTCTGCGCCGAGGAGGCTGGGCTGCTCACGCCCGACCCGCTGCACGGCCTGCGGACCGGGCTGCGGGAGGCCCTCGCCGACCTGGACGGGGACGCCGCCGACCGCTGCTGGGCCGAGGCCCGCGAGGCCTACGGGCGGGGCGCGCTGTCGACCCCCGAGGAGGCGGTGGCGGCGACCTGGCGCTGGCGCGACGCCGGGTCCTTCCCCCGGCTCGTGCAGCTGTGCGGCCCCTCGGGCAGCGGGAAGAGCACGTTCGCCCGGAGCCTGCCGGGAGCCGGCGCGTACGTCAGCCTGGACGACCTGCGCTCCGCCCGTGGTGCGCGCGCCGACCAGCGGGCCAACCCGGAGGTGCTGCGCGAGGGGCTGGAGCGGCTGGACCGGGAGCTGGCCGCGGGCGGCACCGTGGTGTGGGACGCCACCTCCCTGACGGAACGCCAGCGGAGCCTCGCCGGTGCGGTCGCACGGCGCCGCAACGCGCTGGTCACCCAGGTCGTGGTGCTGGTCGGGGAAGCCGAACTGGTGCGGCGCAACTCCGTGCGCCCCCACCCCGTGCCCGAAGCGGTGCTGGCGGCGCAGCTGCGCCGGTTCGCCCCTCCGTACCCCGGGGAGGCGCACCGCACCTGGTACGTGGGCGCGGGCGGCACGGTCGAGGACACCGCGGGCGGGCCGGGACCGGCGCGCGGTGACGGTGAAGGGGAGGGCGTCTGATGCGCACCAGTGAGCAGCTGTACCACCAGGTCCGCTGGGACCCGCGCTTCGACCCGGCGCGGTTCACCCTCGGTCTCCTCCAGCGCGGCGCGGCCCCCAAGCGGGTGCCGCTGCCGTCCTTCGTGCCGGGCGGGGACATCCCCTGGCACCGGGTGCTGTTCGTCGAGGCCGACGACGAGCTGGTGTGGGACCGGGCCACCGGGGTGGACCGGATCGACGAGACGCGGGCCGGACGGGTGGGTGACGTCCGCGTGCTGGCGACCCCGTTCTTCACCGCCCGGACCCCGCACGCGTGGGACCCGGCGGACGAGGGTGGCTGGAGGCCGGCGGCGGCCGGACCCGCCGTACGTCCCCCGGCGCGGGTGCGGCTGCTGACCTGGAACGTCCTGTGGGACCGGTACGACGCCCCGCACATCGCCACCGCGCGGCGCAGGCCTCTGCTGCTGGCCGCCCTGGCGGCGGCCGACGCCGACGTGATCGCCCTCCAGGAGGTCGAACCGGCTCTGCTGGCCCTGCTGCTGGCCGAGCCGTGGGTGCGGGAGGGGTACTGGCTGGGCACCGATCCGGACGGTACGGACGTCGCCGACCACGGACTGCTGCTGCTGAGCCGGCTGCCGGTGCGGGAGGCCGGCGTGCACCGGCTGGGCCGGCACAAGGCGGTCACCGCCGTCACCGTGGACACGGAGGGCGGCCCGCTGGTCGTCGCGGCGACGCACCTGAGCAGCGACCACTCCGAGAACGGGGCGGACCGGCGGGAGGCCGAACTGGCACGGCTCGCCGAGGGGCTGGCCGTCGTCGACGGCGGCTTCGCGCTGCTCGGCGACTTCAACGACGGCCGGGCCGGGGACCAGGGGCCCGCCGCCGCGCTGGGGCTGCGGGACGCCTGGAACGAGGTCCACGGCCCGGCGGACGACACCCCGACCTTCGACCCGGGGGTGAACCCGCTGGCCGCCGTGGGATCGCTGTCGGGCCGGGCGGGCCGGCTGGACCGGATCCTGCTGCGGCCGTCCGGGGGCGTGCGGGTGCGGGCTGCCGCGTTGCGGGGCGATGTGCCGGGGCCGGAGGGGCTGTTCACCTCGGACCACTTCGGGGTGGAGGCCTCGGTGGAGTACGGGGCCGCGGACGCGGGAGCCGCGCTGAGCGGCGTACCGGTGACGGCGCGGACGGCGGTGGCGTGGCTGCCGCCGCACGACGCGGCGGTCGAGGAGCTGCGCCGGGCCCACGACCCGGGGGCCGGCCGCTGGCCCGCTCACGTGAACCTGCTGTTCGGCTTCGTGCCGGAGTCCTCCTTCGAGGAGGCCCTGCCGCTGCTGGCCGACGTCGCGTCCGCCACCCGGCCGTTCACGGCCCGGCTGGAGGGGGTGCACTCCTTCGGGAACCGGGAGGAGGCCACGCTGTGGCTGGACCCGGCGGCGGGCACGGGCGATGACGACCGCTGGCAGGAGCTGCGCCGGGCCCTGGTGGACCGCTTCCCGGACTGCGCGGGGCGCGCGGACGGCTGGACCCCGCACCTGACGCTGGGCCGGAGCGGGGATCCGCGGCGGGCCGAGCGGGAGTGGGCGGCCCGGCTCGGCGGGGGCGCCCCGGCGCGGGTGGGCTCGCTGGCCGTGCTGTCGCGGCGCGGGAACGGGCCCATGCGGGTACGGGCGACGGTGGCCCTCGGCACGGGCGAGGTGCGGTGGATCCGGGAGGCGGCGCCGGCCTCCCTCGTGGAGCCGATGGAGCCGACGGAGCCGGACCGGGCGGCGGAGGCTCCCGCGACGACGGGGGCCGATCCGGCGGACGGAGCCGCCGCGCGGCGGGTCGGGGCGCGGATCGCGGCGGCCCTGCCGGAGGGGCTGGTGCGCACGGCCGGCTCCCGCCGGATGGGCTGCGCCCTGCCCGGTGCCGACCTGGACCTGGTGGCGGTGCTGCCGGGCGCGCCGGACATCGCCGGGCTACGGGCGCGGGTGGCGTCGGCCCTGCCGGAGGCGGAGCGGCTGCGGGAGGTGACCGGGGCCCGGGTGCCGGGGCTGCGGCTGCGGGCGTCCGGGCTGGACGTGGACCTGGTGGTGGTCGCCTCGGGTGCGCTGGAGCCGGCCCGGGCCGTGGAGCGCGGGGCGGAGCTGGGCGAGGCGGCCGCGGTGGCGCTGAGCGCGCTCGGCGACGCGGACGCCGTACGGGAGTCGGTGGGCGCCGACCACGCCGCCTTCGCCCGGCTGGCGCGGGAGGTGAAGGCCTGGGCGCGGGCCCGGGGCCTGGACTCGGCGCCCTTCGGGGGGCTGCCCGGGCTCGCCTGGTCGGTGCTGGCCGCGCGGACCGTCCGGGACTGCGGGGAGCTCTCCGCGGGGGCGCTGCGGCGGGAGTTCTTCGGGGCCTGGGCGGCCTGGGACTGGACGCGGCCGGTGGCCCTGGACCCCGGCGCCCCCTCCCTCCCCGGGCCGGACCCGGTCACCGTCCTCACCCCGTCCGCGCCGGTCCGCAGCTGCACCGGGCAGGTGGGTCCCGGGATGCGGGACCTCCTCGTACGGGAGCTGTACCGGGCGTGGGAGCTGCTGGAGGAGGATCCCGAGGGGCCGGGCCTGCTGCTGTCGGCGCCGCCGCTGCACCGCAGGCACGCGGCGTGGGCGGTGGTGGACGTACGGGCCGACGCGCCAGGGGAGTTCGAGGAGCGGCTGGGCCGCGCCCGGGGGCGGGTGCGCGCCCTGCTCGGCGCGCTCGCGGACGCCGGGGTCCCGGAGGCGCACGCCTGGCCCCGCCCGTTCGAGCGGACCGGCACGCTGGCCCGGTACGCGATCGGCCTGGGCCCCACACCGCCGGACGCCCCGGCCCTCGCGGCACTCGCCGGCCCCTGGTCGGCCGGCCTCCCCGGCGTGGCGGTCACCCGGGCCGCGAACGGCGAGGTCCCCGACCTCCACCACCCCGCGCGGGGGCCCCTCCTCCCCTGATCTCCCGTCAGACCTCGATGACGATCTTGCCGGCGGTGTGGCCGGACCGGCTGAGGGCGAAGGCCGCCGCGAGGTCGGCGAGGGGGAAGGTCTCGGCGACCGTGACCGTCAGCTGCCCGGCGTCGGCGAGGGCCCCCAGGGCCATGAGGTCGACGCCCGCGGGGCGGACCCACATCCACTGGCCGCCCGCACCGAGGACGGCGTGGTCGGCGATCGAGGCGTGCCGGCCGCCTTCGGCGAGGACGGCCAGGGTGACGTCGAGGACACCGCCGACGAAGTCCGCTACGACGCTGACGCCCTCGGGGGCGAGGTCCCGGACCCGCTCGGTCAGGCCGTCCCCGTACGCGACGGGTTCGCAGCCCAGGGAGCGCAGCCGGTCGTGGTTGCGCGGGGAGGCGGTACCGATGACCCGCGCGCCGAGCGCGCGGGCGATCTGCACGCCGAGGGATCCGACGCCGCCGGCCGCGCCGTGGACGAGGACGGTGTCGCCCTCGCCCGTGCCGAGCCGGGTCAGCAGCTGGTAGGCGGTGAGTCCGGCCAGGGGCAGGCCGGCCGCCTGCTTCCAGCTGAGGGAGAGGGGCTTGGGCGCGAGGGCCCGTACGGGGACGGTGACGTACTCGGCGAAGGTGCCGCCGTGCACGTAGTCCTTGCGGGCGTAGGCGATGACCTCGTCCCCGGCCTCGAACTCGGGGGTGTCGATGCCCACGCGTTCGACCGTGCCGGCCACGTCCCAGCCCGGGACCACCGGGTGGACCACGTCCATCAGGGCGTCGAGGCCGCCCGCCATGATCTTCCAGTCCACGGGGTTGACGGAGGCGCAGCGGACCCGGACGAGCACCTCGCCGGGGCCGACCTTGGGGACGGGCTGCCGGGTCTCGGAGAGCACCTCCGGCCCGCCGTAGGTGTCGTACGTCATCGCCCGCATGGTGGCCTGGGTGTCCTCCGGCATTGCGTGCCCTCTCCGTGAGCCGTGAGCCGTGATCCGGTGCCGTGATCGGGTGCCGTGATCCGGTGCCGTGATCGGGTGGAAGCGCCCCCTCGTCCATCCCACCACGAAAGGCCGTGCCCGCCCCGGGAGGCGGGGCGGGCACGGCGCGGCGCATCGGGCCGCGGGCGGGTGCCGGGGGTCCGGGTGCGCACCCGAACGGCCGCGCACCGGCCGCCGGCCCGAGGTCCCGCCCCCCTCGGCACCAGACCCCGCAGGGCACGGCACCGCACGGGATCACTCGTACTCCGTGCCGCCCTTGCGCGTCAGGTACGCCGGGCTGACCGCCTTCGCGATGGCGCGCCCCCCGGTCACCGGGCTGTAGCGCTCCGCCGCCGGGCGGATCACGACGCCCTCGCGCAGGTGCAGGCCCCGGCCGGAGACGGTCTCGCGGCCGTTCGCCAGTTCCAGCACCTCCTCCAGTACGTACGGTCCCTCGAACAGCCGCGGCACCAGGGGCAGTTCGCCGTCGCCGAGCACCCGCTCCGGGTCCAGCCAGCGCACCTCGCCGTCGATCTCGGCGCAGACGTCGAAGACGGCGTAGCCGGGCGGCTCGTCCGACGCGCCGCCGCGGGCCCCGTAGGCCAGGTCCTGCACCCCCGAGCCGTACACCTCGGCGAAGACCCCGACCCGGGTGGCGCCCAGCCGCGCGGCCAGCCGGGCCGCGACCCCGGCCACGCCGTGCCCGCGCACCGCACGCCAGTAGAGGTTGCGGTCGTCCTCCGTGAGCGCGAGCCCGCGGGAGCCGAACCCCTTCGAGGAGACCAGGACCCGCTCCCCGTCGGCGACGTACGTCATCAGGCAGGCCGTGCCGTGGAGCTTCTCCGTGAGGACCACCGGCTCGCCCTCCTCGAAGATCCCCGGGTAGCGCCTCAGGTTCTCGATGTCCGTCCACGGCAGCAGGTCGGGGGCCGACTCGACCTCTCCGTCCATCGTCGTGGGTACGGGTGGCGACCATTTGACGACGCCGAGCAGTTCGGCGAAGTCGGTGCCCTCCTTCGCCGCCGACTCCAGGTCCACCCCGGCCAGCGCGCGGGGCCGGCAGACCAGGCCCTGCGAGAGCTCGCCGCGCAGCCGGACCGCCCGGACCCGGTCGTGGGAGCTTCCCGCGAGCCGTCCGGTCAGGCCCAGCTCCTCGATCAACGCGGCCGGCAGGACGGCCTGTTCGGGTATGTAGAGGGCGAAGTCGCCCGTGCGGTAGGCGCCCTTCGCCACGACGGCCCGGTAGAGGCCCACCTGGGCCAGCTCCAGGGCATCGGCGTTCGGGTGTCCGTGGACGGCGAGTTCCTCGACGGTGACGCGCAAGGTGGACAAGGTACGGCTCCTCTCGGGAGGTTCAGGACGTCCGGCCCACTGTCCGGTGGGCCATTTACGCTGGTCCAGCGAATATCGCGGTGTTAGCCTGCGCCGCGCGGGGCCCGGCCCGCAGGCCCCCGCCCCGCATCCGCCGTCACCGGTCCCAGGAGGCCCCGATGTCAGCTCGTCCCGTCACGGTCGTCACCGGCGGCAGCCGGGGCATCGGCGCGGCCACCTGCCTGCGGCTGGCCGCCGACGGCCACGACCTGGTGCTCGGCTACGCGCATGACGGGGCCGCCGCCGAGGACGTCGCGGAGCGCGTACGGGCGACGGGCGCCCGGTGCGTGACCGTACGGGGTGACACCTCCGAGGAGTGCGCGGTGGAGCGGCTCTTCGACATCGCCGGCGCCGAACTCGGCGCGGTCACCGGCCTGGTCAACAACGCCGGCGTGACGGGCCTGCCGGGCCGCCTCGCCGACGCCCGTACGCAGGACCTGCGGCGGGTGGTGGAGGTGAACCTCCTCGGGTACCTGCTGTGCTGCCGGCGGGCCGCCCGGGACATGGCGGAGAGCGGCGGCGGGGCCATCGTGAACGTCTCCTCCGCGGCCGCGACGCTGGGCAGCCCCGGGGAGTACGTGCACTACGCGGCCACCAAGGCGGCCGTCGACGCCCTCACGGTGGGCCTGTCCAAGGAACTCGGCCCGGACGGCATCCGGGTCAACGCGGTGGCGCCCGGCATCATCGAGACCGGGATGCACGCGGCGATGGGCGATCCCGACCGGCCCGCACGGGCGGCGGCCGGCATCCCGCTGGGCCGGGCGGGGCAGCCCGAGGAGGTCGCCGGGGCCGTCGCCTGGCTGCTGTCGGCGGACGCCTCCTACACGACGGGCGCGGTGCTGCGCGTCTCCGGCGGCCGGTGAGGGGCGCCGACGCCGTACGGAGCCACCGCGGGGGCCGTCAGCCGAAGGCCGCCCGGGTCGCCGGGCCGTAGATCCCGCGCGGATCGCCCTTGATGTCGCGGTCGCGCTGGAGCTGGGCCACGCCGCGCCGGGTCTGCTCGTCGTAGACGCCGGTCTGCGAGACGTACGTGAACCCCTGCCCGTCGCGCGGCCCGCGATGTCCGGGCCGGTGACGGTCGCCGTCGCCGGGCAGCGGATACCCATCACCCCCGCCGTCCTCGGCGAGCACCTCACG
>NZ_JBEXKC010000158.1:0-8424 GCF_040609475.1 Streptomyces sp. NPDC004667
GCAGGCCGCGCCGGCCTGCGCGGGCGCGCAGGCCCCGCCGCCCGTCGAGGTGGCCCGGATACCCGACTGGGTCGAGTCGATCGCCGTGGACGGGCACGGGCGGATGTTCGCCACCGCGTACTACACCGGCCGGGTCTACCGCATCGACGCCCCCGGCAGCACCCCCGTCGCGCTCACCGGCGACATCGGAGCCAACGGCGGGATCGTGGTCCGGGGCGACGGCCGGCTGCTCGTCGGCACGGGCAACGACCTCGCGCACTCCCTCACCGGCGGCCTCCTGCCGGTCTCGAAGCTGCTGCTGGTGGATCCCGACTCCGGCGGGGTGAGCACGTACGCCTCGGGTCTGGGCGGGATCGACGGCGTCGCCCTCGCCCCCGACGGCACCGTGTACACCACCACCCTGGGCGCCCGGACCATCGGCCGCGTCACCCCGGACGGGCGCGTCGACCCCGCCTGGGCCCGGGTGGGGCAGCCCAACGGGATCGCCGTGTCCCCGGACGGCTCCGAGGTCTACGTGGTCCAGACGACCGTCGCTCCCGGCCTGTACCGGATCCCCGTGGGTGACCCGGCGCACCCGCGGCGGTGGCTCTCCACCGAGCCCCGGGACGCCCTGGCCCTGCCCGACGGGCTCACCCTCGACGGCCGCGGACGCCCGCTGATCGCCACCCACGTGTCGGGACAGATCTGGCGGGCCGATGGCGCGTCCCTGTGTGCCGTGGAGTCGGGGCTGCACCTGTCCACCCAGATCACCTATGGGCACGGGGACCGGGGCTTCTCGGCGGGCAGGCTCTACCGGGCGGGGGTGGACGGCCGGATCGACGAGGTGCCCGCGGGCGCCGACCCGTCCGGCCGCTAGCCGGACCAGCGGTGTGCCGGGGGCTCGCGCCGGTGCGGTCACGAGGCGCGACCGTAGCGGACGTTCCCGCTCCAGATCCGTTCGAGCCGGACGCGGGTCCCCGGTCTGGGGGCGTGCCAGATCTTGTCGTCGCCGGCGTAGATGCCGACGTGGCCCATGGTGGAGCCGTCGGGGAAGAACACCAGGTCCCCCGGCACCCGTTGGTCCCGGCTGATGTGATCGGTGTGTTCGTACTGCTGCTCGGCGGTGCGGGGCAGTGCCCGGCCCGCCTGCCGGAAGGAATAGAGGGTCAGGCCGGAGCAGTCGAAGCGCGCGGGCCCCGTCCCGCCGTGCGCGTACGGCGCGCCCTCCTTGGAGGCGGCCACGACCACGGCCCTGGCGCCGTAGGAGGGGGCGGCGCCGGCGGGGGAGGCGGGTCCGGCGACGCCGGAGGCGGTCAGGAGCAAGAGCAGCGCGAGGGCGCGGGGAAGGCGGGATCCTGGGATGCGGCGAACGGGCCGGTGCGACTTTCGGCAACTACGGGAGACGGTCCTGGATACGGACATCGGGATACCTCCGCGTTCGGATGCGGGCAACGGTCGGTCGGATACCTGCGACGGTCCTGCTTTCGGTGACATGTGTCCCTGGGGTCTGACGGCCGCCCAGTTTTCTCCGAAGGCCCACGCGTTTCACTTCCCGGGCGCCCTCTGGGTTGTATCGATTCTGCAAAATATCCGCGAAGCAATGGAAAAATTCTCGCGCATTGGCGTGTTGCCGGTTTCGCCGCGCGCGCGAGGGCGTACAGGCGCGGCCGTTCGTGATAACGGGAGATGCGACGAGGGCGCGAGGACGCCCGGTCCGTTCCGGCCCGGCGCGGACGCCCTGTACAAACTCCCGCTCCTCGCAGTGGTGTTCGATCGAAGTTCGGCCGGGCACGTGGCGATCCTCGACTCCGCCCGCACGCCGTGTCCCCTCGCCTTCGGCGTCGACGAGGCCCTGTCCGGCCCGGCGGGCCCTGTTCCTGTCGCTCGGCCTTCCCGAAACGGCCTTCTCCGCAGCGGAGTTCTCTGCTCCTCCGAGGTGGCGCCGCCGAAGGCCGCAGGGGTGCTCGGCGGCGCGGTCAGTTCCAGCAGGGGCAGGGCATCGGCCGGGGGGTGAACACCCGGTCCGCGTCCGGCTCCCCGGTCACCCGGCCGGCGGGCGGGAGCAGGGTGAAGTCCGCCGCCGGGTCGACGTCGTCGAAGGAGGAGAACAGGTGCGTACGCGGGAACCAGTCGCCGAACGGCTCCGGCGAGGCGCCTATGCCGATGAACTGGCTGCCGGTCGCCACCGCCGCCCGCACGTCCCACGGTCCGTCACCCACGCAGACCACCCGCTCGAAGGCACCGCCGGCCCGTTCGACGGACTGGTGGACGGCCTCGCGCACCAGGTGCTCCCGGAAGGCGTGTTCGCTCGCGGTCACCACCGGCCCGGTCACCCCCAGGGGAGCCAGCTTGGCCTCGGTGGCCTCCCGCATCGAGCCCGTCGCGAAGGCCACCGCGTACCCGGGGTCCGCCTCCAGGGCCCGCAGGAACGCGGCGGCCCCGGGGATCTGCTCGACGCCCTCGCGGGCCGTCGCGGCCGTGAAGTGCGCGTGGAGCAGGCCGGAGAAGCGCTTGGTCTCCGCCTCGCCGGGAAGCCGGCCCGTGTTCTGGCGGAACACCTCGCGGAAGATCCACGAGTCCGTGTGGTGCGTGTACCCGCCCCAGTTCGAGTCGGTCTCCGTGAGCCCGCTCTCACGGAGCGCCGCCACGAACGCGGCCACGTGGGCGGGGACGCTGCGCAGCAGCGTGCCGTCGATGTCGAAGACGATCAGGGTGGTCATGGCCTGCTCCCTCGGTCGAACGCGGTGGAAATCCAAAAGGGTAGGGGAGGGGGCTGGACATGCCGTCGAGGGTGACTGGGCACACCGCCCGGGCGGTGCGTATGGCCTGAAATACACTGTTCCGGTGACTGACACCCCCATGCCCCCCTGCCCCGAGTGCTCCGGCGCCTACGCCTACGAGATGGGCGCGCTCCTCGTCTGCCCCGAATGCGGTCATGAGTGGCCGGCCGCCTCCGACGACGGCGCCGCGGCCCCCGCCGAGCGGGTGATCAAGGACGCGGTCGGCAACGTACTGGCCGACGGCGACACCGTGACCGTCGTCAAGGGGCTCAAGGTCAAGGGCAGCCCGAGCGGCATCAAGGCGGGCACCAAGGTGCGCAACATCCGCCTCGTCGACGGCGTCGACGGCCACGACATCGACTGCAAGGTCGAAGGGTTCGGCGCGATGCAGCTCAAGTCCAGCGTGGTCCGCAAGGTCTGACCGCCGCCGCCCCCGTCCACCCCGCCGCCCCCGCCCACCCGGCCGCCCCCGGCCGTCCCGGCACGTGTGAAGGCCCCGGCACCGGGAACACGAGGGCCGAGACGGGCGAACGGCGGCGGCTCGCGCCGCCGTTCGCCGCCGACCGGAGGAGCGGGGTTCACGTGAGCGAACATGTGTGGAGCTACAAGTCGACCGCGGGCCGCCCGGCGGGCGCCGACCTGATCGGCTACCGGGTGGAGGCGACCGACGGGGGCGTGGGCAAGGTCGCCAAACACTCCGACGCCGCCGGTGACGCCTACCTGGTCGTGGACACCGGGACGTGGATCTTCGGGAAGGAGGTCCTGCTGCCGGCGAGCACCGTGGTGAGCGTGGACACCGCCGAGCGCAAGGTCTTCGTCGACCGCACCCGGGGCCAGATCAAGAATGCCCCCACCTTCCACCGCGACACCCACCTCGCCGACCCCGCCTACCGCGAACGGCTGGGCACCTACTACGGAAACGGCGTCCACGGCACCGGCGGCCCCTTCGGAGGCCGCGTGCTCTGACCGGGGCACCGCCGCGCACGGTCCGGCCGGAGGTCAGTCGAGCGCCGGATGGACCTCCGGGTGGGCGTCCCACCAGGCCTGGTGGAAGGCGTTGTTGCCGACGTTGGCCACGTAGGAGCGGGCCGCCGCGCGGTACAGGAGTTCCGCCTGCCGGGCCGAGAGCGCGGCCCGGTTCCAGGCGAGGCGGATCCGGCCGGTGACGGGGTCCCCGGCGAGCGGGCGCATCACCGTCCCCGCGGCCGCCGGAGCCGTCGGCTGGCTCAGGGACACGGCCCGGCCCGCGGCGATCAGGTCGTAGTGCATCTTCCGGTCGGTGATCCGATAGCGCAGCAGCGGGCTGAACCCGGCCTTGGCGCAGGCGGCGACCAGGGCCTCCGGGCCCCCGTCGTCGTCCTCCACCAGCGTCATCCACGGTTCGTCGGCCAGGTCCGTCAGGTCGATGTGGTCCAGGGCCGCCAGGGGGTGCTGCGCCGACAGCCGGATGCAGAACGGCTCCTTCGCGATCAGGGTCCGGGCCAGGGCCCCCTCGGGGAGCGGCACCTCGTGCTCGTTGACCTCCCCGTACACGATCGCGTCGTAACGCCCGGCACCCAGCATCCGGGCCAGGGCCGTCACCGAGTCCTCCAGGTCCACGGTGATCTCCCGCCCGGACATGGCCAGGTCGGTCTGGGCGAGGAGCCCGTCGAGCAGGACCAGCAGGATGCAGCCGAGCCGCAGGGGCGCGCCGGGGGCCAGCGCGCGCGCCTCCGCGCCGAGCGCGTCCATCTCGCTGAGCACCCGGCGCGCCCTGGTCAGCACGAACTGGCCGAGGGCGGTGGGCTCCACGCCGTTCCTGCCGCGTACGAACAGCTCCCCGCCGGTGACCGCCTCGATGCGGCGCAGCTGCGCCGAGAGCGCGGGCTGGGACACCCCGAGCCGTCGCGCCGCGGCGCCCAGGCTGCCCGCCTCCGCGATCCGGCAGACGGCTTGCAGATGCCTCAACTCCAGCTGCATCCCGGCAGGTTACGCAGCGGCCCGCCACCGCACCATAACCCGGACCTTATGCCGTCCGGGATGTCCCAATCTCGTCATGTCCACATCCATACTCGGCGGCGAACGAGCACTCACCCCCCACGAACGGAGTGGACGTTGCACCCCACCAGATGGACGGCGAGCGTGGCGGCGATGGCGCTGACCGCGAGCCTCGCCGGAGCCCTCACCGGGACGGCCTCGGCCGCCCAGCGGGACCGGACCGGACCGGCCGACCGGGAAACCCCCGCCGCGCGCGCCGTCGCCGCGGCCGACCGGGCCGTCGCCAGCGGCCTGGACACCCTGGTCAACTCCGCCCAGGAACGCTACGAACGGCGCCTGGTCACGCCCTGGCTGAAGGACCTCTACTCGGTCGCCTACGAGCGCAGCTACCGCGGACTGCCGGTCGTCGGCGGCGACGCCGTCGTCCTCGCCGACGGCGCGGGCGGGATCCGCGCCGTGCAGTCCGCCTCCTCCGTACGCATCGACGTCGCGACCGGCCCCACGGTCACGGCGAAGGACGCCGAGTCCACGGCCCGCGGCCGGCTCGCCACGGTCGACAGGACCGAGAGCAGCCGCCTCGTGGTCCGCCTCAAGGAGGACAAGCCGGTCCTGGCCTGGGAGACCGTCCTGACCGGCCGCACCCGGACCGCCCCCAGCCGGCTCCACGTCTTCGTGGACGCCCGCACCGGATCCGTCGTCGACTCCTACGACGAGGTCGTCGCCGGAACCGGCAACAGCAAGTGGAACGGCCCCGGCCCGGTCACCATCGACACCACCGGCTCCGGCGGCACGTACACCCTGCGCGACCCCAACCGCACCGGGCTCAGCTGCGCGGACTACAGCTCCGGCAGCGTCTTCTCCAAGTCCTCCGACGCCTGGGGCACCGGCAACCCCACCAGCAAGGAAACCGGCTGCGTGGACCTGATGTTCGCCGCGCAGAAGCAGTGGGACATGCTGGGCCAGTGGCTGGGCCGCAACGGGGTCAGCGGCAACGGCCGCAGCTTCCCCGGCAAGGTCGGCCTCGGCGACCTCAACGCCTACTGGGACGGCAGCTCGGTCACCATCGGCCACAACAGCGCCAACGAGTGGATCGCCGGCGTGGACGTGGTGGCCCACGAGTACGGACACGCCATCGACAGCAACACCCCCGGCGGCACCAGCGGCCAGGAAGCCGGACTCGGCGAGGGCACCGGCGACATCTTCGGCGCGCTGACCGAGGCGTACATCAACGAACCGGCCCCGTACGACACCCCCGACTACACCGTCGGCGAGGTCATCAACCTCCAGGGCCGGGGACCGATCCGCAACATGTACAACCCGCCGGCCGTCAACAACGACCCGGCCTGCTACAGCTCCGCGATACCCGGCACCGAGGTGCACGCCGCCGCCGGCCCGCTCAACCACTGGTTCTACCTGCTGGCCGAGGGCACCAACCCCGGCGGCGGCAAGCCGAGCAGCAGCACCTGCAACCAGAGCACCCTCACCGGCGTCGGCATCCAGAACGCCGGCAAGATCTTCTACGGCGGCATGCTGCTCAAGACGAGCAGCATGTCGTACAAGAAGTACCGCACGGCCACGCTCGGTTCCGCGAAGTCCCTCGACGCCACCTGCGACCTGTTCACCAGGACCAAGGCCGCCTGGGACGCCATCAGCGTCCCCGCCCAGGCCGGTGACCCCACCTGCACCCCGAGCGGCCAGAACGGCGACTTCACCCTGACCCTGGACCCGGCCTCGGGCACCGTCCAGCAGGGCGCCTCCGTCACCACCCGGGTGAACACCGCCACCTCCACCGGCGGCGCCCAGCAGGTCACCCTCGGCGCGAGCGGCCTCCCGGCCGGGGTGAGCGCCTCCTTCAACCCGGCGACCGTACAGTCCGGCCAGTCCTCCGTGCTGACCCTGACCGCCACCGCCACCGCCGCACCCGGCTCCTCCACCGTCGTCGTCAAGGGCCAGGGCACCGGCACCACCGCCCACACCGTCGACTACGTACTCAACGTCGGCGGCACCACCCCCGGCACCGACCCGCCGAACATCGACGTCGCCGCCGTACAGGCGCACCTGACCCAGCTCAACGCCATCGCCTCCCAGAACGGCGGCAACCGGCGCGCCGGCAGCGGCGGCCACACCCAGTCCCTGGCCTACATCAAGGGCAAGCTGACGGCCGCCGGATACACCGTCACCGAGCAGAGCTGCACCTCGTGCACCTACCCCTCCAACAACCTCATCGCCGACTGGCCCGGCGGCCCCGACGACCAGACCGTCATGTTCGGCGCCCACCTCGACAGCGTCTCCGCCGGCCCCGGCATCAACGACAACGGCTCGGGCTCCGCGACCCTGCTGGAGAACGCCCTCGTCCTCGCCCAGAAGAACCCGGCGATGACCAAGCACGTCCGCTTCGCCTGGTGGACGGACGAGGAACAGGGCCTCAACGGCTCCACGTTCTACGTCGGCCGGCTCGGCAGCGCCCAACGCGCCGCCATCAAGGGCTACTACAACTTCGACATGGTCGGCTCGCCCAACGGCGGCTACTTCATCAACAACGTCAACTCCACCACCGCCGCCCCGCTGAAGGCGTACTGGACCTCCCTCGGCCTCGCCCCCGAGGAGAACACCGAGGGCCAGGGCCGCAGCGACGACTACTCCTTCCAGCAGGCCGGCATCCCCACCTCCGGCTACGCGGCCGGCGCCAGCGCCCGCAAGACCGCCGCACAGGCCACCAAGTGGGGCGGCACCGCCAACGCCGCCTACGACTCCTGCTACCACAGCGCCTGCGACACCACCGGCAACATCAGCGCCACCGTCCTCGACCGCAGCGCCGACGGCGTCGCCTACACCGTGTGGAAGCAGGCCGTCGGCGGCCAGAGCCCCGCACAGGACTTCTCCCTCGCCACCAGTCCCGCAGCCGGCAACGCGGCCCCAGGCGGCTCCGCCACCAGCACCGTGGGCACCACCACCGTCAGCGGCGCGGCCCAGACCGTCGCCCTGACCGTCTCCGGCGCCCCGGCCGGCGTCAGCGCCACCCTCAGCCCGTCCTCGGTGCAGTCCGGGAACTCCTCCACCCTGACCGTCCAGGTCGCCGCGAACACCGCTCCCGGCACCTACACCCTGACCGTCACCGGATCCGGCACCACCACCCACACCACCACCTACACCCTGACCGTCACCGGCGGTGGCGGCACCTGCACCCCGGCCCAGGTCGTGGCCAACGGCGGGTTCGAGAACGGCGCCAGCCCCTGGAACGCCACCACCGGCGTCATCACCAACCAGGCCGGTGAGGTCGCGCACTCCGGCAGCTACATGGCCTGGCTCAACGGCTGGGGCTCCCCCCACACCGACAGCGCCGCCCAGTCCCTTACGATCCCGGCCGGCTGCTCCTCGTACCGGCTCTCGTTCTTCCTGCACATCGACACCGACGAGACCGAGAACGTGGTCTACGACCGCTTCACCGTGTCGGTCGGCGGCCAGACCCTGGAGACCCTCTCCAACGTCGACGCCAACACCGGCTACGCGCAGAAGTCGTACGACCTCTCCCGGTTCGCCGGCCAGACCGTCACCCTCCAGTTCCTCGGCACGGAGGACCAGTCGCTCCAGATGACCAGTACGCGGGCGCCATCACGCGCCGCCTGCGCGAGCGCGTGCAGGAGCTGCTGGACGCCGCGCAGGCCGCCTACCCGGCCAAGCCGAAGGG
>NZ_JBEXKC010000159.1:0-8318 GCF_040609475.1 Streptomyces sp. NPDC004667
GGCCGTGCCGGCGATCCCGGCCGGAACCGGCTCCGCCACGGGCCGTACCCGCAGGACGCCGCTGCCGAGCACCGCGCGCACCGCGGCCGCGTCGGCCGCCACCCAGGCCCCGAGCGCCTCGTCGAAGGCGAAGGGGCGCTCGGCCACCAGGCGCGCGTAGAAGGGGTAGGGGTCCGGGAGGCGGACGGCCTCGACGGGGGTGACGGTCGTGGTGCTCACTGGGAAGACTCCTTGTCGAACGGGTGGTGCGGGCGGTGCGGGCCGAGCGGGTGAAGCAGGGGCGAGCGGGGTGAAGAAGGGGCGGGGTGATGAGGGTCAGGCGGCCGTCGCGCGGGCCGCCCTGCGCATGTCGAGGGAGCCCGCGATGGCCATCCTGAGCACCTCCGAGGTGCCCTCGTAGACGCGCAGGGAGCGGATCTGCCGGTACAGCCGCTCGGTGACCGAGCCCTGCACGATGCCCGCCGCCCCGAGCAGCTGCACGGCCGCGTCGACGACCCCCTGGGCGGCCTCGGTGGCGTGCACCTTCGCGATGTTGGAGTGCCGGGCGAAGCGGCGGCTGCCGCGGTCGGTCTCCCAGGCGGCCCGCGCCACCAGCAGCGCGGCCGCGTTCAGCTGCACCTCCATGTCGGCGAGGGAGGCCTTCACCAGCTGGAGGTCGAACAGGGTGGCCCCGTAGGCCTCCCGCCCCAGGACGTGGGCGAGCGCGGTGTCGAAGGCCCGCCGGGCGAAGCCGAGGGCCGCCGCGCCGACCGTCGTACGGAACCGCTCCAGCAGGTCGACGGCGACCACGAACCCCTTCCCCGGTCGCCCCAGCAGCGCGTCCGCGGGCAGCCGGCACCCCTCGAACGACAGGTGTGCGAAGGACCGCGGGGCGATGGCGTCGATCCGCTCGACCCGCAGACCGGGGGTCGACGCGGGCACCAGGAAGGCCGACAGTCCCAGCGGGCCGGGGCCCTGCCCGGTGCGGGCGATGACCACGAACACGTCGGCGATGGTCCCGTTGGCGATCCAGGCCTTGCGCCCGTCGAGCACGTACGAACCGTCCGCCGCGTCCTTGACCGCCTCCAGCCCCACCGAGGCCACGTCCGAGCCGGCCTCCTTCTCGGAGACCGCGAAGGCGCCGATCAGGGTCCCGGCGGCCATCCCCGGCAGGTAGCGGCGGCGCTGCGCCTCGCTGCCGAAGCGCAGCAGCGGGGTCGCGGCCAGTGCCTGGATGGAGAAGGCGAAGTCGGCGAGGTCCTCCGCGTACGCGAGGGCCTCGCGGCGCAGGCACACCGCGCGGAAGTCGTCCACCGGGGCGCCCCGGGGGTCCAGTTCGGCCAGCCAGCCCGCCGTGCCCAGGGCGCGCACGAGCCGGCGCCCGGCCGCGTCCGGGTCGAGGGCGCGGATCTCCTCCCACAGCACCCGGTTGCTGTCGCACCAGGCCCCGGCCTCCTCGGCGAGGCGGCGGTGGGAGTCCTCGTAGAAGGGCAGGGCGAGGACCTCGGGGTCGAAGCTCGTCGTCAGTTCCATCGTCCGGCTCCTCAGATGACCAGGTCGGCGGGGGTGTCGGCAGGGGCGGCGACCGGCTCGGGGGCGGCCTCGGCGGCGGCCTCGGCGGCGCGGACCCGCTTCACCAGGGCGTGTTCGACGAAGTAGGCGAAGGAGGCGTAGCCGCGCCAGATGCGGCGCCATTCGCGCTGCACGGCCTCCTCGCCGGAACCGCGCAGCACCTCGTCGAGGTAGGCCACGACGATCTCGGCCGACTGGCGGGCGTGGCCCGCCGAGAAGTTGTCGATGGACAGGTGGGCCTCTTCGTAGGAGACGTCGAGGCCGTGGCGGCGCAGCTTCTGGATCTCGTGCAGCCGCATCGCGCCGAGGCCGAACATCTCGATGCCCAGGTTGTAGCCGAGGATCTCGTTGTAGAGGCTGTCGGGGAAGAGCGACAGGCACACCTGGTGGATGGAGAAGCCGTACAGGTGGTCCGGCAGGTCGCCCTGGTGCAGGAACGCCTCCTGCCGGATGTGCGGCAGGTCCATGTCCATGCTGGCCAGCACCTTGTGGATGATCGTGATGTGGTTCTTGGCCATGTCGCCGCGGCCCATCTCGTCCGCGTAGATGGAGAAGAGCAGGTCGTCGCTGCGCCGGCCGCGGCGGCCCAGGTTGCCGATCCGGTGCGCCCAGGTGCCGTCGATGAGGCTGCCGAGGGCGTACGTCGACTGCTCGAAGACCACTTCGTCGCGGGAGGGGATCTCGGTGAGCGGCTCGTACGGGTCCACCAGCTTGTCCCAGTAGATCCGCTCGACCCGCTCCATCAGCGCCTCGGGCGTGTACGGGAACCAGCTCGCGTCGGTCAGGACGCCTCCGGCCCCGTGCGCGAAGAGCAGTTCGGCGTCGGCCAGCCCGGCCTCGGCGCGGGCGCGGGCCTGCGGCAGCACGTTCGGGTGGCGCTCGAAGGTGACGAGGCGGTGGAAGAAGCGGCGGTGGTCGCCGGGGTCCTCGGGTTCGCGGACGAGCACGTCGGCGGGCCGCACGGTGGCGAGCCGGCCGCTCCAGGCACGGGCCGGCTCGTCGCCCGCGGTGGTGGGCACGAGGTCCGCGCCCGCGGGCTCGCCGTCGGCGACGGCCTGCGCCCAGGCGGCCAGGACCGCCGCCTCCCGTTCGTCGAAGATGCCGAACATGGGGCCGCCGAACTTGATGGACTTCAGGAAGCGGCAGGGGCCGCCGTCGCGGGCGGGCCGGATCTGGCGGGCGGTGCGGAACTCCCGTACGAAGGCGGCCGGGTCGAGCTGCCCGTCGTCGAGCCAGTCGGTGAGCTTGCGGGTGCCCAGGCGCACCGCGCGGTGCTGGCGGCCCGCGTGCGGGGCGTGCCGCTCGACGATCCGCGCGACCCGGGCGTCCAGCGAGAGCCCGTCGTGCCAGGCGGCGAGCTCGGCGAGGGCCGCGGTGTGCTCGCGTTCCAGGCGTACGAGGAGGCGTACGGCGGCCAGCGCGCGGCGGCGGTCCTCCGCCCCGGTGGGCGACTGCTCGGTGAAGGAGAGGTAGGCGGCGAGCAGCGGGCGCACGTCGCTCTCGGCGAGCATCGGCTCGATGCCGAGCAGCAGGTCGTCCAGGCCGAGCGCGTGGGCGGCGTAGTGGACGCCGACGACCTCGGGGAGGAAGGAGGCCGGCAGCCGGGACAGGGCCAGGTGGAAGGCGCCGTGCAGGGCGGTGAGCGGGCGGGCGCCGGTCTCGTCGAGGAAGGCGGCGGCCTCCACCCCGGACAGGAACACGCCGTGGCCGACCAGGGCCCGGCGGCGGCGGCCGAGCATGCCGGCCTCGGAGGTGCCCTCGCCCTGGAGCAGCCAGTGCTGCCCGAAGAGGCGGCCGACGATCTCGGCGGGCTGGGTCGCGGCCTGCGAGAGGGTGTCCAGCCAGCAGCCGCCGGTCAGCGCGAGGGGGGCGCGCTGGCGCAGGACGGCCGAGCGCACCTCGGGGTCGGGGTGGGTGCGCAGCGGGGCGAGGACGGCGGCGAGTTCGGTGCGGGCGGCGAGCACCTGGGCGGCGACCTCGTCGGCGTCGGCGGGCTCCCGGAGCTCCGGGTCGTCGGGCTCGGGGGCCAGGAAGGCGGCGAGGACCCGGCGGGCGGCGAGCAGGACGCCCTCGCTCTCCTGGTCGGCGAGGAGCCGGCGGAACAGACCCGCGGGGGGCAGGGCGGTGATCCGCGCGGCCTCGGCCGCGCCGGACGGGGAGGCCTCGAAGGGGGCGGGCGGGAGGGAGGTGGTCAGGTCGGGCAGGGTGAAGGCGGGCGCGAAGGAGCCGCGCGCCATGTCGAGGGAGGTCTCCTCGCCGGGGGTGAGGGGCGCGTTCATGTCAGTGGTCCCCCTGCCGGGCGGTGGCGGTCGCGGAAGCGGTCGCGGTCGGGGCCGCGCCTTCGGTCTCGGAAGCGGTCGCGGAAGCGGTCGCGGTCGGGGCCGCGCCTTCGGTCTCGGAAGCGGTCGCCGGGTCGGTCGCGGTCTCGGCAGCGGTCGCCGCGTCGGGCGCGGTTGCCGCCTCGGTCCCGGTCGCCGCGTCGGGCGCGGGGAGCTTGCGCAGCAGGACGCCGATCCGCACGCCCGGGACGCTGGAGGCGAGCAGGTAGTGCCCGCGGGGCTTCAGCTCCCCGGCCGCCTCGCGGTCGACGAGGTTGATCAGCGGGTCGGCGGCGAAGCAGTGGCCCACGCGCGGGATGTTGTCCAGGAAGAGCTGCTCGCGGGTGAAGCCGGCCTGCCGTTCCTTGAGGACGACCAGCGGCTTGTAGAGGTTGGGGTGGAGCACCCCCTGGATGTCGCCGATCTTCATCCCGGCCTCTTCGAGGATCTGCCGGTTGACCTCGCGGGCGAGGTCGGAGCTGATCTCGTTGGACCAGTCGAGACCGGCCGGGTCCTGGGCCCCGGCGCCCGCGACGATCTCGTAGGCGTCCGGGCCGAGGGGGTCGGCGCTGATCAGGCACGAGGCGGCGCCGTCGCTGAAGAGCGCGAAGTTCTCCATGCGGACGGCCTCGTCGGTCACCCGGTCGGCGGTGACCACCATGACCGTGCGGTACATCCCGGAGGCGACGTAGGCCTGTCCGGTGCGGATGCCCGCGAGGAGGTTGGCGCAGCGGCCGAGGGTGAGGCCGGTGAAGGCGGCCGCGCCGAGACCGGTGGCGGCCAGGACGTTCTCCACGAACGCGCCGTGGGTGCGGGGGCCGCCGGGGAAGCGGGTGGAGCACAGGATGAGGCAGTCCACGTCCGCCGGGGCGGTGCCCGCGCCGTCGAGGGTGGCGCGGGCGGTCTCGGCGGCGAGGGTCTCCAGGGCCTTGGCGGTGCGGTGGACGGTGCCCCAGCCCCACAGTTCGGCACGGGGAGGCATGCCGAACGTACGGGCCCGCTCCGCCAGGCCGTCGACCGTGGTGTGGGCGGCGGGGAGTTCGCCGAGGACGTAGCGGGGCGCGGACAGGTGGACGGCGGGGGCCGCGGATAACGCGGAGGCGGCGGGTGACGCGTACGGAAGGCTCACGGTGCCGGATCGCTCTCTCGGTCGGCGGACGGGGCGGACGGGGCGGGGGCGGCGGGGGCCAGGAGGGTGTTGGCCTCGGCGTACGGGAGGGCGTCCAGGCCGAAGTCGAAGGTGCCGGACCCGGTGATCTCACGGGCGGCGCGGACGAGGGCGCCGAGGGCCGCCCGGGACAGGGCCGATCCGGTGCTGACGCGGCGCACGCCGAGGTCCCCGAGGTCGGCGACGGACAGTTTGAGGGCGCCGGTCATCAGGACGTTGACGGGCCGGTCCACGGCGGAGCAGACGGCGCGGATCGACTCGGCGTCCGGCAGGCCCGGGGCGTAGAGCACGTCGGCGCCGGCGGCCTCGTACGCCTTCAGGCGGCGGATGGTGTCGTCGAGGTCGGGCAGGCCCTGGAAGAAGTTCTCGGCGCGGGCGGTGACGGTGAAGGGGAAGTCGAGCCCCTTCGCGGCCTCGACGGCGGCGGCGACCCGCTCCACGGCCTCGTCGAGCGGGCGCACGGGGTCCTCGTCGCGGCCCGTGGAGTCCTCGACGGAGCCGCCGACCAGGCCGGCGGCGGCGGCCAGCCGGATGGTCTCGGCGACGTCCTCGGGGCGTTCCCCGAATCCGCTCTCCAGGTCGGCGGTGACGGGCAGGCCGGTGGCGTCCACGATCGCGGCGGCGTTGTCCAGGATCTCGGCGCGGCTGAGCTGGTTGGCGCCGTCGGGGCGGCCGAGGCTGTGGGCGAGTCCCGCGCCGGTGGTGGCGAGGGCGGCGAAGCCGAAGGAGGCCAGGATGCGTGCGGTGCCGGCGTCCCAGGGGTTGGGGACGACGAAGGGGCGGGGGCCGGTGTGCAGGTCCCGGAAGGCGACGGCGCGCCGGAGTCGGGCGGCGTCGGTGGTGCTGGTCATGGGTTCCTCGCAAGTGCTGGGGTGCGTCGGCCGGTTGGTCAGATCAGCTCAACGTACTCATCTCCGCTGCGGGTCGCCGCCGCGGCCGCGCGGGCCAGGGGGCGCAGGACGGCGGTGACGGCGTGCGGCCGGTCCTCGAAGTAGAAGTGGCCGCCCGGCGTCCAGTGGAGCTCCGGCTCGGCGGCGCACTCGCGGGCCCAGGGGCCGAGCGCGGCGGGGCTGACGTGGGGGTCGTCGGCGCCGTTGAGGAGGGTGAGCGGAACCGTGAGGGGGGTGTCCGGCGCGTAGCGGTAGCCGGCGACCATCCGGAAGTCGGCCTTCAGGTGCGGCAGGAGCAGTTCCTGTACGGCTTCGTCCTCGATCACCTCGGGGGGCAGTCCGCCGAAGAACCGGACGGCCTCGGTGAAGGCGCGGCCCTCCAGTGCGGCGGCCTCGACCACGCGGGGGGTCGGCAGCAGCGAGGGGGCGGAGCAGCCGGAGGCGACGAGGCCGGCGAAACCGCGGATGCCGTCGAGGCGGCGGGCGACTTCGAAGGCGAGGGCGGCTCCGAAGCTGTGGCCGAAGAGGAGGAAGGGCCGGTCGGCGTCGGCGGCGAGGGTGATGGCGGTGGCGGCGCCGTCGGCGAGCTCGGCGAGGGAGGCGGGGGCCGGTTCGCGGAAGCGGTGGCCGCGGCCGGGCGGGCAGACGGCGAGGATCCGCGCGTCGGGCTCCATGGCGGGCTGCCAGTCGAGGAAGGTCCGGGGGTTCCCGCCGGCGTGCGGGAAGCAGTAGACGCGGGCGGCGGCGGGGTCAGGGCCGGCCGTGGTCTCGTTCGTCAGGAACCAGGGCGAGGCAACCACGAGGATCAGCCATTCCTTTGCCGGTCGGTCGGAGGCGCGAGGGGAAGCAGTGCAGTACGGGGCCGTGGTGGTGGATCAATTCCAGCCAACGTCGTTGGTGGAGGTGGGCTGGGGGGTGGGGGTGGTGCCGGGCTGCGGGTTGTTCCAGCCGACGTCACCGGCGTCACCGGCGACGACGTGCGGGTTCGCGTTGTTCCAGCCGACGTCGCCGAGGCGCAGGTGGCTGACGGAGTCGGCCGTGGAGGCACCGTGGGCGAGGCCGGTGACCGCCGTACCGACGCCGAGGGCGATGCCCGCGGCGGCGAGAACCGCGCGGCCGCGGATTCCCGAAACGCGGCCGGCCCGACGAGTCACCATGTGGTTCTTCCCCATTTTGCCCAGTCCCCTCAAGTCGTTTCGTCTTCGGCCATTCCAGGAACGCCAAACCGAGGCGGGTTTCCGGCGGTGCTGATCTCCGGGGCGCCTTGTCGGTGTTCGTTCCTGCGGTGAGACCAAATCTCCCCTGCCGGGTCACGACGAGGTAGACCTACGATGGCTCCGGTTTACGCATTGCGGGAACCCACGGGGTCTCAACCGCCATAAACAGCTGCATACCGGACAGAGGGGGGTGGCACGTGGACGTAGTTAAATACGCCAAAACCGCACAAAGCGGTGCACCTGAAGCGCTGTGCGCGGCTGCGGCGGGGGAACCGCAGGCGTTCTTGCGGGAACTCGCAACGCACCTGGGCCTGCTGGCGCAGGAAGCCGCGCAGCAGGCGGCCCGGCCCACCCCGGCGCCCGCGGTGGAGTCGCGGCCGGACGAGGAGGTCGTGGGCCCCGGAGTCCGGTACCTGCACGGCCTGGGCAGCATCTCGACGGCGATCAACGAGGCACTGGGCGCGGTACGCCGGGACATCCTCACGGCGCAGCCCGACGGGGCACGGCCGAGCGCGGTGCTGAAGGACGCGCTGGAATCCGTGCGCCGGCACATCTCCGCGGGGATCGCCATGCGGACCCTGTATCAGCACACCACGAGATTCGACGAGGCGACCAAGGAATATGTCCGCGCCGTAACGGAATACGGCGCCCAGGTTCGCACCCTGGAAGAATTCTTTGACCGTTTGATCATTGTCGACGATGTCGCCTTCATTTCGGCGAACGAGGACCGTACCACGGCGATCTCCATTACCGAACCGACTATCGTACGATTTCTTCGCGACACGTTCGACAAGGCCTGGGACCGGGCGAAGCCCTTTCCCTTCGTCCCGCTGCACGCGGCGAAGGCGGCCGACGAGGTCGTCCCGGCGATCCGGGAGTCCATCAGTCGACTGCTGGTGGAGGGTTACTCGGACAAGGCGATCGCGCGCCGCATAGGCATCAGCGAACGTTCCCTCCAGGCCCACATCGCGGCCATCAAGCAGGAACTCGGAGCCCTGAACCGATTACAGCTCGGCTACCTCCTGGGCCGCAACGAGGCCACCTACGTCCTGTGACCCCGGGGAGGACCGGCACGGCAGCCCGCGCCGGCCCGTTCGCGGTGGACACCGGGACGAAGGGACCCCACTCGGGGCCGACTTCGAGGTCGAGGATGTGCGCCAGGAATTCGGCGGAC
>NZ_JBEXKC010000160.1:0-8059 GCF_040609475.1 Streptomyces sp. NPDC004667
ACCGCGCTCCCCCGCCCTCACCCCGCACCGGCCCGCCGCCACGACGGCCGGGCCGGAAGCCGAGGGCGAGGGCCGCCGCGCCCGCGAGGGCGAATCCCGCAGTCCAGAGCGCGCCGACGTGCATGGCGTGGAGGAAGGCGCCGTCGGCCGCGGCGGCGAGCCGGGTGTCGTGCGTGAGGGCCGCCGCGTGCCGGGCGAGCTCGGCCGAGACGCGCGCCTGCTGCCGTACCGGCTCCGGGAGTCCGGTCAGCGAACCGTCGATCGAACGCCGGTAGACGATCGAGGTGATCGTTCCGCCGGCCGCGATGCCCAGCACGCTCCCCGTCTGGCGCAGGGTGCTGTTGACCGCACTGCCGGCGCCGGAGCGCTCCAGCGGCAGGGAGCCGAGGACCGCGCCCGTGACCGGGGCGATCACCATGCCGATCGCGGTGCCCTGGACGAGCATGACCGCCGAGTACCAGACGATCGGTGTGCTCGCGTCGAACAGGGACACGGACCCCATCGCCAGGGCCGCGACGGCCAGCGAGACCGAGGAGACGAGGCGGACGGAGCTCCGGCCCGCGAGCCGGACGCCGACCGGCGAGCCGACGACCACCCCGAGCGCTCCCGGGAGACCGAGGAGCGAGGCGTGCAACGCCGAGTACCCGCGGGCGCCCTGGAGGTAGAAGGCGAGGTAGAAGGATGCGGCCGTCAGGGCCAGGAAGACCGTCATGAGGGTGAGGTTCCCGGTGGCGAAGCGGCGCCGCGCCAGCAGCCGGGGATCGAAACTGGGGTGCGCGATCCGCAGCTCCACGACGACGAAGGCAGCGATCAGCGCGATGCCCGCGGCGGCGCTCCCCCAGACGGCCGGCCGGCCGAAGGAGGCGTCCTGGCCGGCGCGGATCAGGCCGTACGCGAGGAGGCCGAGGCCGCCCGTCGACAGGAGCAGTCCCGCCGGGTCGAGCCGACGGACCTCGGGGCTACGGGAGTTGGGCACGTACCGGGCGATGAAGCCGAGGCCGAGGAGGGCCACGGGCACGTTGACGAGGAACACCGAGCCCCACCAGAACGCGGCGAGCAGCACCCCCGCCAGGATCGGCCCGGCGGCGATCCCGACACCGGCGAAGGACGACAGTGCGGCGAAGGCCGCCGGCCGCTGAGCGGGCTCGAACGTCCAGCCGACCACCGCCATGGTGGCCGGTACGAGGAGGGCCGCTCCGGCGCCCATCACCGCGCGCCAGAGGACGAGTTGGCCGGGGGTGGTGGCACAGGCGGCGAAGGCCGAGGCGAGGCCGAACAGGGCCATGCCCGCCAGCAGGGTGTTGCGGTGCCCGAACCGGTCACCGAGCGCACCCCCGGAGAACATCAGGCCGGCGAAGGCCAGCGTGTAGGCGCCGGTGGCCCACTGGAGCTGGCCGGGGGTGGCCCCCAGGCCGAGGACGGGGTCGGACAGGGTCTCGAAGGCGGTGGTGAGGATGGTGCCGTCGAGCCATATGAGGAGTTGGGCGAAGACGAGGACGCCGAGGATGAGCCGTCGGCGGGCCGGTGGTGGCGTGGACGGGCGTAACGGCATCGGTGGTGTGGCGGAGGACATGCGTGACTGCCTTAGGTTCAGGAGGGTTCCGGCTCGGCCGCAGCGTAGACTCGTCAAGTTCCTGACGGTTCGCCCATCGTGGCAACTCGTCAAGTTCCTGTCAATCACATCCGGGAGGACGCCTCATGGGCGAGCAGGGTCACGATCGGGTGGTGAGCTTCCTGGTGCGGCACGCCTGGCTCAGCATGCGGGCCGCCATCGGCACCGAGCTGGAGGAATTCGGGCTCACCGTGCCGCAGTTCGCCACGCTGATGATGGTCGGGACGTCGCCCGGCATGTCGGTGGCCCAGCTGGCCCGCTCGGTCGGGAGCACCCGGCAGGCCGCCAACGAGATGCTCGCGGCGCTGGAACGCGACGGGCTCATCACCCGCTCCCCCCACCCGACCGACCGCCGGACGCACCAGGTGCACCTGACGGCCCTCGGCGGCAGGCGCTACGAGGAGGCCCTCCCGGCCGTCGTACGGCGCGAGGCCGAACTGGAGGCAGGGCTGACCGCCGATCAGCGCGACGCCGCCCACGCCTGGTTGGCGGCCGTCTCGACCGCCTGCCAGGAGCCCGCGCAGAAGTGACCCGCGGGGCGGAGAGCGGGCGGCCGGGGCGGGCGGGTGGTCCGGGTCACGGACTCCGGACTACGCGCGGGTACGCGCCTCGTCGAGCAGGAAGTCCAGGAAGTACTCGGCCAGCGGCATGCGCAGGAGCGGCTCCAGGAAGAGGAACTGGCCCTGCGGATTCACTTCGAGCCAGACCGGCTCCCCGCTCGGGGTCAGCTTGATGTCGATGGCGCCCATGCGCAGGCCGAGCCCCCGCAGGACCGCCACCACCTTCTCCGCCGTCTCGTCGGGAACGGGCCACACGGAGATCGGGATGGTGAGGTCCGCGCGCCAGTCGAGTTTCCCGGTCTTCAGGAGAGCCGCGTACATGCGGTCACCGAAACAGTTCAGACGTACGTGTTCGTCGCCTTCGATGTATTCCTGGTAGATCGCGGGGCACGCCTCGAAGGATTCCATCGCGATCGAGGCCGGGTCTTCGAGGTACTGGGTGAAGAGCAGCGGACCCGACGTACCCACCACGGGTTTCACGATGACGCGACCGACCTGTCCCAGGAAATCCGCCACCTCGTCCCGCGACTGCGTGACCAGGGTTCTGGGAACCCTGAATCCCGACCGCTGGGCGACGGCCATCTGGTACAGCTTGTCCGAAGCCCGGTCGGTCGCCTCGGGGTGGGAGATCCACTTCCCCTGGAAGGCCGTGGTGAGAATTCCCGTGAGCGCCCCGCGACAATCGTTGTTGATGAGGTTCCGCTCGAATGCGTCCGCGTTGTCCTCCGTGGCCTTCTGAGCGGCTCGCACCCTTCGCCACCAGATCAACGAGGTCTCTTCGAGTACGACGTCCCGCCCGTCCGAGGTGCGCAGCGTGGTCGGGGAGTTCCCGTGGGATTCCCAGGAGAGGCTTCGTCTCCCGCTGAGTCGATCGCATTCGACTATGTGGAAATCCCGGTATCCACGTCTGCGCGCCTCGTTCCGGACCGCGAGTGCGTGAATGTCATCCTTGAGCGAAATGGTGACAATCATTCGGGACAGACATCACACTTGTCGGAGCAGCCGCAGGAGCAGCCCTCGGTGCCGACGGCCCGCAGGTCGCTGGCGGACATCTCAAGACCGGTCGTCTGCCGGACCATGGTTTCCCATACGCGGAGTTCCTCCGGCGTTTCCAGCCGGACGAACGAGTCGGGCTGGCATTCTATGACGACCGGGGGAGGATTCCTGTCCAACCGCTCCTTGTCCACGGGCTCGCCGAGTTTGATTTTCGTCATCACCCTCACTCCCCATAGCACAAGTTGGCCATTCATATCCAGCCTATGCCTCCCGCCCGGCCCCGCAACTCCGGGCGGGCACGGACGCGCGGACCCGTCGGCCCGTCCTCACAGGTCCCCGGGGTGGAGCCACCGCGCGGGTGGTGCAAGGAGTTTGACCGCGCGTATCCGGCGACGGCGTTCCGGCAAGGGGCCCGGCTCCTGCACCGTCGGCGCACGCGCACGCCCGGACCGTTCGTGTATCGGGCGTGTATCGGGAAACGCTTGGTCGTCCATCGAATCGGGGTGCCCGCCGTGCGATGTGCGGATCACGTCCGGTGTCTGCCCTATCGTTCCCTTCAGGTCGCCCGCTCCCGGTCGCCGGCCGCATCCGTCCCGACAGGAGCCGTCAGCCCGTGTCCGTGTCCAGCCCCGCTCCGGCCCCCGCGCCTCCCGTGCGCGTGCTGCTGGTGGAGGACGACGAGCTCATGCGCCGGTCGTTCGCCGTCGCCCTGGAACGCTACGGCTACCGGATGCGGACCGCGGCCGACGGACTGAGCGCCCTGGAGCTCCTGCGCGACGAGGACTTCGACCTGCTGATCCTGGACGTGATGCTGCCCGGTCTCGACGGGATCGGGCTCTGCCGCAGGGTCCGGGAGACCAGCCTGGTGCCGGTCCTGATGATGTCCGCCCGCGGTGACGGGCTGGACGTCGTCGCCGGTCTGGAGGCCGGGGCGGACGACTACGTGGTCAAGCCCGTGGACACCTACGTGCTCGTGGCGCGCATCCGTTCACTCCTGCGACGGGCGACCTACGCGCCGCCCGCACCCCGGCCCGTGCCGGCCCCGGACACCGGGGCACCGGCCTGCGACGCACGGTCGCTCGTCTTCGGGGACCTGACCATCGACACCGGCGGCCTGGAGGTCACCCTCTCCGGAAACCCGGTGGCGCTGACCCCGACCGAACTGAAACTGCTGCTGGAGTTCGCGGCCCATCCGGGCATCGTGCTGGACCGGCACACCCTCCTGCGCGAGGTCTGGGACTACGGCTGGGACGGGGACAGCCGCGTCGTGGACCTCTGCGTGCAGCGCCTGCGGGGCAAGGTGGGCCGGGACCGGATCGAGACGGTGCGCGGCTTCGGTTACAAGTTCAGGCGCTGAGAACGGTGCGAGCGTTTCCCCGGCGACGGCCGGACCGCGTACCCCTGCGCTGGAAGATCGCCGCGCTGGCCGCGGCCACGGCCTGCCTGGTCGTCGCCGCGGTGGGCGCGATCGTGCACCTGTGGACCGTGCGGGACATCCGCGGCCGGGCCGAAGCACAGGCCCTCAACTCCCTCTACGCCGCCATGGACGTCCACCGGCGCACCGGAACCCTCACGAACGGCGCCGCCCTCGATCCGGACGGGCTTCCCTCCTCCCTGCGCCACCTCACCGACACCGCCCGGCACACGGCGTACGACGGGCACGTCGACGGCAATCTGGGCCCGAGCGTCTGGGCCGCCGTGCGGACCGACGGCCCCGACGGCCGGGTGCTGGCCGTCCAGGTGAACATGGGGCCGGAGCTCCACGACCTGCAACGCCTCGATGTGACCATGGCGGTGGCCTCCCTGGCCGCCCTCGCGGCCGCCACGCCCGTGGCGTTCTACGGGGCCGGGCTGCTCGCCCGCCGGCTGCGGCGGGTCTGCGAGACGGCGGGTCGGATCTCCGCCGGTGACCTCGACGCCCGGACGGGGCCCACCAAGGGACGTGACGAGGTGGCCGACATCGCCGCCACCGTCGATCTCATGGCCGACAGCCTCAGCCGACTCCTGCGCACCGAGCGCCGGTTCACCGCGGACGTGGCCCACGAACTGCGCACCCCGGTCGGCGGCCTGCTGGCGGCCGTCGACCTGCTCCCGCCCGGGGAGACGGAGGATCTGCTCCGGGCCCGGGTGCGCGATCTGCGCGGACTGGTCGAGGACCTGCTGGAGATCTCCCGGCTGGACGCCGGCGCGGAACGACCGGTGCGCGCCCACGTGCCGCTCGGAGCGGTCGTCTCGGAGGCCGTGGCACGCACCGGCCTCGATGCCCGGGTCACCGTCACCGGCCCCGGGGCGGCGGCCGGGACGGCGGAGACCGCGGGGACGGTGGAGACGGTGGAGACCGATCCGCGCCGCCTCGAACGGATCGTCGGCAACCTCGTCATCAACGCCCACCGGCACGGCGCCGCCCCGATCGAGGTCACCGTCGAGGGCCGTACCGTCGTCGTGCGCGATCACGGCCCCGGTTTCCCCCGGGACCTCCTCGTGGACGGCCCCCGCCGCTTCCACACGGGCGCGGTCGAGCGCGGCTCCGGGCACGGCCTGGGCCTGACGATCGCGCTGGGCCAGGCCCGGCTCCTGGGCGGCGAGCTGCGGCTGGAGAACGCCCCTGACGGGGGCGCCGTCGCCACGTTGCTCCTGCCGTCCTGACACCCGGCCGACCGCGACACCCCGCCGCCGGGGCCGCTACACGACCGATACACAGCGGAGCGGCCGCCCGTACACGGCCGCCCGGGCGCCGATACGTTCACCCGACACCCTTCGAAGCGCACCGCAGCGCACCCGAAGAGGAGTCCCCGTGACCGCCGTCCCCCGTTTCCCGTCCGACCCGCTCGCCCCGCGCCCGACGACCGGGGCCGCCGTCGCGGCCGCCACCACCGACCTGTCGAAGTTCTACGGCAGCGGCGACACCCGCGTCGTCGCCCTGGACCGCGTCAGCGTCTCCTTCCGGGAGGGCGAGTTCACCGCGATCATGGGTCCGTCCGGCTGCGGCAAGTCCACCCTGATGCACTGCGCGGCCGGCCTCGACTCCTTCAGCTCCGGCTCCGTCCGCATCGGCACGACCGAACTGGGCGACCTGGACGACGGCCGGCTCACGCGGCTGCGGCGCGACCGCGTCGGATTCGTCTTCCAGGCGTTCAACCTGCTGCCGACCCTGACCGCGCTGGAGAACATCACGCTGCCGCTGACCGTCGCCGGACGACGGCCCGACCGGCAGTGGCTGGACCACGTCGTGTCGATGGTCGGCCTCTCCCAGCGCCTGGGCCACCGCCCCGGGCAGCTGTCCGGCGGCCAGCAGCAACGCGTCGCCGTGGCCCGGGCGCTGGTCTCCCGCCCCGCCATCGTCTTCGCTGACGAGCCCACCGGGAACCTCGACTCCCGGGCCGGGGCGGAGGTCCTCGGCTTCCTGCGCGATTCGGTGCGGGAGCTGGGCCAGACGGTGGTGATGGTCACCCACGACCCCGTCGCCGCCGGGTACGCCGACCGCGTCGTCTTCCTCTCCGACGGCCGCCTGGTCGACGAGATGGCCCGTCCCTCCCCCGAACGCGTCCTGGACCGGATGAAGGCGTTCGACACCCGTACGCACACCGGCTGATCCGCCCCTCCCCGCTCCGCCCCAGCCACCCGCTCGCATCCGCCGAGCCCACCCCCCAGGATCCGCACCCATGTTCCGTACCGCCTTGCGCAACGTGTCCGCGCACAGGGCCCGCCTGCTGATGACCGCGTTCGCGGTCATGCTGGGCGTCACCTTCGTCTCCGGCAGTCTGATCTACGGCGACAGCACGAACCGCGCCGCCACCGCCCGGGCGACCGACGGCTACGAACGCATCGCCGTCAGCGTCTTCCCCGACGACTCCCGAGGCACGAGCCCCGGGGCCGACGGCGGTGGGCCGCCCGGAGTCGACGCCGCCACCGTGGCCGCCCTGGCCAAGGTCGCGGGCGTCGCCGCCGCCACGGGACGGGTCGACGGCTTCGCGGCCGTCGCCGACCGCGACGGGCGCCTCCTCGGCCACGGTCCGTCCCACAAGGGCGGCAACTTCGCACCCGGCGCCGACGGCAAGGACCCGGCCTACCGCTTCACCCGGGGTTCCGGCCCGACCCGCGACGACGGGATCGCCCTCGACGAGACCACGGCCGCGAAGGGCGGCTACCGCGTCGGGGACACCGTGCGCGTCGGTACGAACCGGGGCGCCTCCTCGTACACGCTCAGCGGGATCTTCCGCACCGACGGGACCACGCGGCCCGCCGGGGGCAGCCTGACGCTGTTCACCGACGCCACCGCCCAGCGGCTCTTCCTCCAGCCCGGCCGCTACCGGAACGCGGACGTCACGGCGTCGCCCGGTACCGACGCACGGGAACTCGTCGGGCGGGTCGAGTCGGCGCTGCCCCCGGGAACCGGCGCGGCCACCGGAGCCCGGCTCGCCCGGATCCAGGCGAACCTCGCCACGCAGGACAGCGACACCATGAGCCAGATCCTGGTGGGTTTCGCCGCCGTCTCCCTGTTCGTCGCCACCTTCCTCATCTCCAACACCTTCACGATGCTGGTCTCGCGGCGCACCAGGGAGCTGGCCCTGATGCGGGCCGTCGGCGCCTCGCGCCGCCAGGTGCGCCGCGTGCTGCTGACCGAGTCGCTCGTCGTCGGCGCGCTCGCCTCGGCGGCCGGCCTCGCCGTCGGCACCGGGGTCGCGGCCTTGCTGGGGACGCTCTTCGCCGCCGATGACGCCCCGGCCGCCCCGCTGGTCCTCACCCCGGGCACCGTGCTCACGTCCCTGCTGGTGGGAACCGTCCTGCCGATGGCCGCGGCGTGGCTCCCGATCCGCCGGGCGATGGCGATCCCGCCCGTCGCGGCGCTCGGCGCGGCCGAGCCGGCGGAGCCGGCGCGGACCGGCTCCGC
>NZ_JBEXKC010000161.1:0-7999 GCF_040609475.1 Streptomyces sp. NPDC004667
GGCTTGACCTTGCGCAGGGCGCAGCACAGGTCCGGGTCCCGGTCGTGCAGCTTCGGCCCGTACTCGGCGTCCTGCTCGGCAACGCTCCGGCGCGGGGTGAGGGTGATGACGTTGACGTCCATCACCGCCTCCACCGCGTCACGGGTGCCGATGGTCTCCTCGAAGTGGTAACCGGTGTCCAGGAACACCACGTCCACCCCGGGGAACACCCGGGACGCCAGGTGCGCGACCACCGCGTCCTCCATCGAGGAGGTCACGCAGAACTTCTTGCCGAAGTTCTCGGCGGCCCAGGTGAGGATCTCCAGTGCGGAGGCGTCCTCCAGGTCCCGGCCCGCCCGCTCGGCCAGTTCCTTCAGTTCCGTGAGACGGGTGTCTTGAACGGTGGTCATATCTCGTCCCCTCCAGCGGTGTTGGACCGAACACCCCGGGCCAGCAGCCCGAGGTACTTCAGCTGGAAGGCTCGGTTGCAGGCCCTGCATTCCCAGGCGCCGTGGCCCGTCTCGTGGGGAAACAGGTCCTCGTCGCCGCAGTACGGGCAGTAGAACGGTGCGGCGCGCTCGCTCATGAGAGGTCCTCGTCGGCGGCGCGGCCCACCCAGGCGGCGAAGCGTTCGCCGTCCTCGCGCTGCTCCTGGAAGCGCGTGACGACCCGCTCGACGTAGTCCGGCAGCCCGGCGGAGGTGACCTTGAGGCCGCGGACCTTGCGGCCGAAGCCGGCCTCCAGGCCGAGGGCGCCGCCCAGGTGGACCTGGTAGCCCTCCACCTGCTGGCCGTCGTCGTCCAGGACCAGCTGGCCCTTGAGACCGATGTCCGCCACCTGGATACGGGCGCAGGCGTTCGGGCAGCCGTTGATGTTGATGGTGAGCGGCTCGGCGAAGTCCGGCAGGCGGCGCTCCAGTTCGTCGATGAGCGAGGCGCCGCGGGCCTTGGTCTCGACGATGGCCAGCTTGCAGAACTCGATGCCGGTGCACGCCATGGTGCCGCGGCGGAACGGGGACGGCTTGACCCGCAGGTCCAGCGCCTCCAGGGCCTCGACGACCGAGTCCACCCGGTCCGCCTCGATGTCGAGCACGATCATCTTCTGCTCGGCGGTGGTGCGCAGGCGGCCGGAGCCGTGCTGCTCGGCGACGTCGGCGATCTTGGTGAGGGTGGCACCGTCCACGCGTCCCACGCGGGGGGCGAAGCCGACGTAGAACCTGCCGTCCTGCTGCTGGTGCACGCCGACGTGGTCGCGCCACTGGCCGCTGGGCTGCTCGGGCGCGGGGCCGTCGGTCAGCTCGCGCTTCAGGTACTCGTCCTCCAGGACCTGGCGGAACTTGGCCGGGCCCCAGTCGGCGACGAGGAACTTCAGGCGGGCGCGGGTGCGCAGGCGCCGGTAGCCGTAGTCGCGGAAGATCGAGATGACGCCCTCGTAGACGTCGGGGACCTCGTCGAGCGAGACCCAGGTGCCCAGGCGCACGCCCAGCTTGGGGTTGGTGGACAGGCCGCCGCCGACCCAGACGTCGAAGCCGGGGCCGTGCTCGGGGTGGTTCACGCCGACGAAGGCGATGTCGTTGATCTCGTGCGCCACGTCGAGCAGCGGCGAGCCGGAGATCGCGGACTTGAACTTGCGGGGCAGGTTGGAGAAGTCCGGGTTGCCGACGATGCGGCGGTAGATCTCGTCGATGGCGGGGGTGCCGTCGATGATCTCGTCCTGGGCGATGCCGGCGACGGGCGAGCCGAGGATGACGCGGGGCGTGTCACCGCAGGCCTCGGTGGTCGAGAGGCCGACGGCCTCCAGACGGCGCCAGATCTCCGGGACGTCCTCGATCCGGATCCAGTGGTACTGCACGTTCTGACGGTCCGTGAGGTCCGCGGTGCCGCGGGCGAACTCCTCGGAGATCTCGCCGATGACGCGGAGCTGCTCGGTGGTCAGCCGGCCGCCGTCGATGCGGACGCGCAGCATGAAGTACTTGTCGTCCAGCTCCTCCGGCTCCAGGATCGCGGTCTTGCCGCCGTCGATCCCGGGCTTGCGCTGGGTGTAGAGGCCCCACCAGCGCATGCGGCCGCGCAGGTCGTTGGGGTCGATCGAGTCGAAGCCCGTCTTGGAGTAGATCGTCTCAATGCGTGTCCGCACGTTGAGACCGTCGTCGTCCTTCTTGAACTGCTCGTTGCCGTTGAGGGGCGTGTGGTGTCCGACGGCCCACTGGCCCTCGCCGCGGTGACGGCCGGTCTTGCGGCGCGCTGCGGCTGCGGGGGCGGCTGCGGGCGTTTCGGGGGTGGCGGTCATGACGGGGTACGTCCTTCTTCAACGGCTCAAGGCGGGGGCAGGGGGGAGCGGCGGCGCGCCCCTGACACGCTGGAGTCTCTGAGCAGGTGTGGCTGATTACCGCCCTTTTGCCGGGTTTGCCGGCGAGCGTGGGCGGTGTTCGGCCTCAAGGGGCTTGCGGGTGATCGACGTGTCCGCGGCAGTGGGGACTACGGCGATGTGCGGCGGTGGCTGGTTCCGTCAGCGCGCCGGACAGATGGCGCTGGACATGCGGCCGAGGTCGACGTGCCGCCGACTCACCAAGGCAATTCCAGCTCCATTCATGGCGGAAGCGTGTCATGCGCCGATTGGAGGAGTCCACTAGTGTCCACGATCCGGACGAAGTCGTCCCGGATCGTGGGACCGCGTGATCGGCGTCACCTCGGAGGGGGCTTTCGCGCAGGTGGGAGCGGGTGGCCCGGAGGCCGGCCGGGCGGCCCGGACGAGGGGCGGAATCCAGCCTTCGAGCCCGTTCCACGCTACCCCGCGCCGGGACCCCCGCGCGGGAGGGCCGGACACGGCCGGAGCCCGGGTCCCGTGACGGGACCCGGGCTCCGGGGTGCGTGCGGATGCGGCGTGCGGGCGGGGCCTACGCGCCCGGCCAGGGGCCCGGGGTCGGGGCCTCCTGCTTCTCCTCGGTCTCGGTCCTGAACACCTTGAAGCCGCGGCGCTGGTAGTTGGCCATCGCCGTCGGGCCGTCCTGGCTGCACGTGTGGACCCAGACCCGCCGGGTCCGCTCCCGCTCCGGCCAGCGGTCCGCGAGGTCCCAGGCGCGGGCGACCCCGAGCGACAGCAGGTGTCCGCCGATGCGGCGGCCCCGGAAGTCCGGGAGCAGCCCGAAGTACATGATCTCCACCACCCCGTCGGGCTGCGGGTCGAGCTCCACGTACCCGGCCGGGGTGCCCCGGTCGTACGCCACCCAGGTCTCCACGCCGGGCCGGTCGAGCTGCTCCACCCACTGGGCGCGGGTCAGCGACAGCCGGTCCGTCCAGTGGATGTCCCCGCCCACCGAGGCGTACAGGAAGCGGCTGAACTCCGGCGAGGGGACCTCCGCGCGCTCCACGCGGATCTCGGGGCCGGGGACGGCCGCGGTGACCAGATCCTCGGGCGAGGTCATTTCGAGGGACCAGGTGGTGAGAGTGATGGTGCTCATGCGCCTCAGGGAATCACACCCCCCGGTCACGGCCGGAGGGTCCCCCGGCCCCCACCCTGCCCCAGGCGGGACCGGACCACCGCCGGGGCGGTGGAGTGGGGGAGCAGCAGGTCGGGGTCCTCGGGGCGGATCAGCTCCACCTCCACGTCCTGCGCGAAGCGGTACGGCCGATGGGTCAGCACCCCCGCGAGGTGGCGGCGGACCCGGGAAAGCTCGGCGCGGACCGTCACCGTACGGGTCGGGTCCCCGAAGAGCTCCGCGGCGAGCTCGGCGGCGGTGCGCCCGCCCGGGGCCTCAGCCAGCAGGAACAGCAGCTCCGCGTGGCGCGGGGTGAGCTCCTGGGACCAGCTGCCCGCGGCCCCGTACACGGTCGCCGACCAGGCCCGCGGCCGGCTCAGGTCCAGTACGACCCGGCTCACCGCCGCGCCGGCCGCGCAGGACTGCTCCAGCCGCAGCAGCCAGCCGCCGGGCAGCGGCTCCGCCACGCAGTCGCCGAGCTGCGGGATCCACAGCCGCCCGGGCCCCAGCCCCTTCGGCAGCGGGATCCGGTCGGCGGGGGCCAGCCCGGTCACGGCGGCCGTCCAGCCGTGCGGATCCACGGCCACGGCCCGCCCGGCCAGCCGGGCCAGCAGCGGGGCGGCGACCGACCGCAGCCGCTCCAGGGACTCCAGGTGGCGCACCCGCAGCTCGTGCTCGGCGAGCCGGGCCACGGAGGTGACCCAGGCCAGGGTCGCCGGGTGCATGGTGGCGAGCGGCCCGCTGACGTCGACCACCCCCAGCAGCCGCCCGTCCCGGGGGTCGCGCACGGGTGCGCCCGCGCAGGTCCAGTCGTGGTGGCTGGAGACGAAGTGCTCGGCCGAGAACACCTGGACCGGCCGCCGGGCCACCAGGGCGGTGCCCACCCCGTTGGTGCCGACCACCGCCTCGTCCCAGTCGGCCCCCACCGCGAAACCCAGCCGGTCCGCCTTGCGCAGGATCGTGCTGTGCCCCTCCCGCCACAGCAGCCGCCCGTCGGCGTCGGCGACGACCATGATGTGCAGGGCCTCGTCGAGGGCGGGCAGCAGTCCCTCGCGCAGCACCGGGAGTATCTCCCGCAGCGGGGAGACCTGCCGGCGTTCCTCGGTCTCGGCGGCGGACAGCAGCCGCGAGCGGGCGTCCCGGTCGGGGTGCACCCCGCCGGCCAGCATGCGCCGCCAGGACTCGGCGATCTCCGGGCGGGGCGCGGCCGGAGGGCGGTCCCCGGCCAGCGCGGCGGCCCGTACGTCCTTGAGCAGACGCGCCGCCTCCCGCGCGTCCATGGCCGCGATGCGCGCCACGTCGACCGTGTCGCCTGAGGTGTGGGCCACCGGATCCTCCCCGTGCTGAACAGGACGTACTGCGCAGGCGTGCCCGCGGTCCCGTCCGTACCCGTTCCCCGGGCACGTGCGGATGGCACCTTCCCCACCGAAGGGTCGCAGGGTTGCAACGGTATGCAACCCTCGCCAAGCCCCGGTCACCCGACCGAAACTATCGGCACGCCGCCGAGCGGCGTGGCAGCTCCTTCCTCGGGGCTTCTCGGATCGCGGGGTGGTGCCGAGTCGGCGCGGCGCCACCCCCGGTCCCACCGTGGCGGGCCCGGATCCCGGCGCTGAGCGGTTCGGGCCGTGGTGGTTTGGGGACCACGGCGGCCCAGGGGGACCGCCTTCAGCCCGTGATCCGCGCCCGTGCCACCACCGATGCCAGGTCCAGGGTGTGCGGCAGCGTCCCGAAGGCCGCGCCCCGGTCCCCGCCGAGCCGGGAGGCGCAGAACGCGTCGGCCACCTCCGGGGGCGCCCACCGCACCAGCAGCGATCCCTGGAGCACCAGGGCCATCCGCTCCACCACCCGGCGGGCCCGCGCCTGGATCCCGTCGAGGTCGGCCAGGTCGGTGAGCAGGTTCCTGATCGCCGCGTCCAGCCGGTGGTCGGCGCCCCGGGCCAGCCCGACCTCCTGGAGGAAGGCGTTCAGGGCCTGCGGCTCCCGCTGGAGCGCGCGCAGCGCGTCCAGGGCCTGGACGTTGCCCGACCCCTCCCAGATCGAGTTGACCGGGGACTCGCGCAGCAGGCGGGGCAGTACGGACTCCTCCACGTAGCCGTTGCCGCCCAGGCACTCCAGGGCCTCGGCGACCATCGGCGTGCACCGCTTGGTCACCCAGTACTTGGCGGTCGGCACCGCGAGGCGCAGGAAGGCCCGCTCCCCGTCCGTGCCGGCGTCGTACGCGGCCGCGAGGCGCAGGGTGAGGACGGTCGCCGCCTCCGACTCCAGGGCGAGGTCCGCGAGGACGTTGCGCATCAGCGGCTGGTCGATGAGCGGCGCTCCGAAAGCAGAGCGGTGCTCCGCGTGGTGGACGGCCTGCGTCAGGGCCTGCCGCATCAGCGAGGCCGAACCGATCACGCAGTCCAGCCGGGTCGCCGCGACCATCTCGATGATGGTCCGCACCCCCCGGCCCTCCTCGCCCACGAGCCGTGCCCACGTCCCGTCGAACTCGATCTCGCCCGAGGCGTTCGACTTGTTGCCCAGCTTGTCCTTCAGCCGCTGGATCGCGAAGGCGTTGCGCGTCCCGTCCGGCAGCACCCGCGGCACCAGGAAGCAGCTCAGCCCGCCCGGTGCCTGCGCCAGCACCAGGAACCCGTCGCTCATCGGCGCCGAACAGAACCACTTGTGCCCCGTCAGCAGGTACTCCCCGCCGGCGTCCAGCGGCACCGCCGCGGTGGTGTTCGCCCGGACGTCGCTCCCGCCCTGCTTCTCCGTCATCCCCATCCCGAAGAGCACCCCGCCCTTCTGCGCGGCGGGCCGCAACCCCTCCTCGTAGACGTGCGAGGTCAGCAGCGGCTCCCACTGCGCGGCCAGCTCCGGATCGGCCCGCAGCGCCGGTACCGCCGCGTGCGTCATCGACACCGGGCAGCCGTGCCCCGACTCGGCCTGCGACCACAGGAAGAACCCGGCCGCCCGCCGCAGGTGCCCCGCGGGCCGGCCCCAGGCGTCGGTGAGCCCCGAGGCCACCGCGTGCCCGAGGAGGCGGTGCCACGCGGGGTGGAACTCCACCTCGTCGATCCGGTGCCCGTACCGGTCGTGCGTACGCAGCACCGGCGGATTCTCGTTCGCCTGCCGGCCCCACTCCTGGGCCTGCGCGGAACCGGCCGCCCGGCCGAGCGCGGTGAGCTCCTCGCGCACCTCGTACCGGAGTTCGGCGTCCACGCCCGCGAGGTGGCGCTCGACGCCCTCGGTGAGGGCCCGGTCGCCCAGGTAGGCCTCGTACCCGACGAGCGGCGGGACCTGGTTGCTGACTGTGTGGGTGGTGGCTGCCATGCGGATACGGTAAGGACGTGCAGCCAGCAAAAGAAACAACCGAGCGGATCCCAGGACGGCTCCATCGGGCCCGGGTCCTCTACCGCAACGTCTCCAAGCGAAAGATGGCCTGGCTGCTGCTCAAAGACACCGTCAACTCGTGCATCGAGTACCGGATCCTGGGGCTCGCGGCCGAGGCGGCCTTCTTCACCCTGCTCTCCCTCCCCCCGCTCTTCCTCGGCCTGCTCGGCCTCCTCGGTTACGTCGACGGCTGGACGGACACCCAGTCCGTGCAGAGCATCGAGGAGAACATCCTGAGCGCGGTCGGCACCGTCCTGTCCGACCGGGGCGTCAACGACATCGCGAAACCCATGCTCGACGACGTCACCAGCCGCGGCCGTCCCGATCTGATCTCCCTCGGCTTCGCCTTCGCCCTGTGGTCCGGCTCGCGCGCCGTCAACGTCTTCATCGACACCATCACCGTCATGTACGGGCTCGACGGACAGCGGGGCATCGTCAAGACCCGGCTGCTGGCCTTCCTCCTCTACGTGGTCGCCCTGCTGATCGGCGCGATCGTGCTGCCGCTGATGGTCGTCGGGCCCGACGCGGTCGTCCGGCTGGTGCCCTGGAGCACGGAGGTGATCGCGGTCCTGTACTGGCCCACGGTCACGCTGCTCTCGATCGCCTTCCTGACCACCCTGTACCACGTGTCCGTGCCCGTCCGCTCGCCGTGGATCGAGGACGTGCCGGGCGCGCTCGTGGCCCTCGCGATGTGGGTCCTGGGCTCGTTCCTGCTGCGGATCTACCTCACCAACACCGTCGAGGGGCCCACCATCTACGGCTCCCTCGCCGCACCCGTCGCGATCCTGCTGTGGATCGGGATCTCGGCCTTCGCCGTGCTCGTCGGGGCGGCCGTCAACGCCGCCATCGACCGGGTCTGGCCCTCGGTGGCCACCGCCGCCGCGCGCGAGGCCAACGAACGCGTCCGCGAGGCCGAGGCCGCCCAGCTGGTGGCGCGGGCCGCCGCCTGGCGGGCCCTGGCCGAAGGGGAGTCCGAGGACGACGAGGACGCCGGGATGCCGTCGGAGTTCCCGGAGCGCTGGTCGAAGTTCCTGCCGCCCGAGGACTACACCTCGCGGCTGCGCAAGCACTGAGCGGCTGCGGGGGCACCGAGCGGCTGCGCGAGCACCGAGGCGCCGGGCCGGGCGGCGCCGGGGGCCGGCCGCCGCGGGGCGGGGCTCCGGGGCCGGGTGC
>NZ_JBEXKC010000162.1:0-7632 GCF_040609475.1 Streptomyces sp. NPDC004667
GGGGCGCACCGCGGGCGGCGCCTGGGTCTTCGCCGGCACGCCGTGGCCGGGGGCCGCGCCGGGGGCCCCGTCGTACGGTGCGCGCCGGACCGTCAGCTCCGGGTCCTGGCGGAGGATCGCGGTGTACAGCGCGGCGAGTTCGGGATCCGGATCGATCCCCAGGTCCTGCGCGAAGCGCTCGCGCACCTCCCCGTGGACCGCGAGGGCCTCGTCCTGCCGGCCGGCGCCGTAGAGCGCACGCATCTGCGCGGCGCGCAACCGCTGGCGCAACGGGTGGCGCTGCGCCAGCTCCGCCAGGCCGTCGGCGAGTTCCGCGTGATGGCCGAGTTCCAGCCGGGCCTCCGCGAGCTCCTCGTGCGCGGTGATCCGCTGTTCCTCCAGCCCGGCGGCCTCCGCGCGGACGAAGCCCGCGTCGCCCAGGTCGGCGTAGGCGGGACCGCGCCACAGCCCGACCGCCCGGGTGAGCAGCGCCGCCCGCTCCGCGGCGCCCTCCTCCCGGCGGGCCCGTGCGACCAGTTCGGCGAACACGCCCGCGTCCACCGCCGAGGCGGGGGCGGCCAGCGTGTAGCCGGCCGGACCGTGGGTGACCAGGGCCCGGCCTCCCTCCTCGGCCTTCGCCAGGGCACGGCGCAGCTGGGAGACCTTGGTCTGGAGGCTGTTGACGGGGTCGGCGGGCTGCGCGTCCCCCCACAGGTCGTCCACCAGCCGGTCCACCGGCACCGGGCGTCCGCGGCGCACCAGCAGGGCGGCCAGCAGCGTGCGGACCTTCGCCTCGGGGACGCGGACGGCGCTTCCCGCGTCCGTGCGTACGGTCACCGGTCCGAGCACCTCGAAACGCATGATGATCATCCTACGGGCGGGCGGCCGTCCGGCGGTCCGCGGCCGTGCGCGGACCGTCAGCGGTCCGTGCGCGGCGCGGCACAAGGTGTTCCCGTGACCGTGACCGCGACCCGGCGGCCCGGACGGAAGGAACATCGTGCGCACCGACCGAAGCGTCCCCCAGAGCAACACCGGCCTCACCAGCCCCAGTCCCGTCCCCTCCCCCGCTCCCCTCCCCACGGTCTCCCGTGAGGTGCGGCTGGCCTCCCGTCCCGTCGGCAGGCCCGTTCCGCGGGACTTCGAGCTCGCCGAGGCCGTGGTCCCGGCACTCGCCGAGGGACAGGTCCTGGTCCGCAACACCTGGATGTCGGTGGACCCGTACATGCGCGGCCGGATGGACGACACCCCTTCCTACATGGCCCCGTTCGTCCTCGGCGCCGCTCTGGAGGGCAGCGCCGTCGGCGAGGTCGTCGCCTCCCGCTCCTCGTCCGTTCCGGTCGGCTCGACCGTCTCGCACTTCCTCGGCTGGCGCGAGTACGCCGTCCTGGACGGGGCCGCGGCCACCGTCGTCGACGTCTCGGCCGCCGCGCCCGAGGACTACCTGGGGGCCCTGGGCGCCACCGGCCTGACCGCGTACGCGGCGCTCACCCGCACCGCGCCGGTGAGGGAGGGCGACACCGTCTTCGTCTCCGCGGCGGCCGGTGCGGTGGGCAGCGTCGCCGGGCAGATCGCCCGGTGGCTGGGGGCGGCCCGGGTGATCGGTTCGGCGGGCGGCCCCCACAAGACGAAGAAGCTGCTGGACGTCTTCGGCTACGACGCCGCCCTCGACCACCACCTGGGCGACCTGCCCGGCCAGTTGGGCCGGGCCGCACCCGACGGGATCGACGTCTACCTCGACGCCGTCGGCGGCGACCACCTCCGGGCGGCGATCGGGGCGATCCGGCCGGGCGGACGGATCGCCATGGTCGGTGCGATCAGTGGCTACGACGCCACCGGGCCGGTCCCCGGGCCCGACAACCTCTTCCGGGCGGCCGCCCAGGAGGCGACGCTGCGCGGCATGCTGGTCACCAGCCACCTCGACCTGTTCCCGGAGTGGACCGCAAGGGCCACGGGCCTGCTGGCCGACGGCACCCTGCGGACGGAGAAGACCGTGGCCGACGGCATCGAACACGCGCCCGACGCCCTGCTCGGGGTCCTGGGCGGGGCGAACACCGGCAAGATGCTGGTCCGGCTCGGGAACGACGCCCGATGAGCGCCGGGAACGGGAGCTCCCCCGCCGTGGAGGGCGCCGGCCCGGCAGAGGGCGCCGGCCCGGTGGAGGAGCGGTCCGCGGACGGCCTGACCGGCGGTGCCCGGCGGCGCGCCCTGGTGGTCATGGCCCACCACCGCGCCGACTCCCTGACGGCCGGGCTGGCCCGGCGGGCGCGGGAGCGGCTGGTGGCCGACGGCTACGCGGTGGACCTGCTGGACCTGCACGCCGAGGGCTTCGACCCGCGGATGGGCACCCCGGACGAGCCCGATTGGGGGGACCCGGGCAAGGAGTACTCCGCAGGGGTGCGCGCCCACATGGCCCGGGTGGCGGCGGCCGACCTGATCGTGGTCGTGTTCCCGCTCTGGTGGTTCGGCCTGCCGGCCCTCCTCAAGGGATGGATCGACCGGGTGTGGAACCACGGGTTCGCCTACGGCGGCCGGGACGGCGGTCTGCGGGGACGCCGCATGGTCTGGATCTCCCTCACCGCCTACGCGGAGGAGGAGTTCCGGGCGCACGGCTGGGACCGCACGGTGGAGCACGTGCTGAAGACGGGGATCTCGGAGTACTGCGGCATCGAGGACGCGGCGGTCCACTTCGTCCACGAGTCCCTGACGACCGGTGCGCGGGCCCTGTCCGTGGTGGACCGCGCACTGGCCCGCCGGGACGGCCCGGCGGCCGTACCCGTCGGCTGAGACGGGCGGGCGGCCGTACCGGGCGGGCCGTACCGGGTGGCTGGAACGGGCGGCTGGACCCGGGCGGCCGCCCGTCGGTATCGGCGGCGGGGTGGGTCAGCGGCGGCCGGCCGCGGGCCAGGGGGCCGGGCGGGCCGTGGCGGTGGGGCCGTAGCGCTCGTAGTAGTCCTGGAGGAGGCCGGATTCCTCCAGGACGGCATCGGCCCAGGAGCGGTCCAGTCCGGGTGGGGCCTGCCGGGTGGCGACGGCGCAGGCTCCGGTGAGCATGCCGGCGTAGACGAGGTCGGAGTGGAGGTTGCTGATGCTGTCCGTCTCGTGGAAGTTGACCGGTCGGCCGCCCGCCAGCACGGTGACGTCCACGCCTCCGGGGAGCGTGTGGGTACGGGACGAGGGGCCGGTCACGGAGCGGGCCACCGGGTTGCGGGCCGCCAGGGCGTCGAGTGCGGGGAGGTCGAACTCGATGTCGCGGCTGCTGACGCTCGCGAGGTAGGCGGGACGCCGGAGGGCCTCGAACTCCCGGGTCGACATGCTGGTGCGGCCGGTGACCCCGAAGACGAGCAGGGGCTCGTGCCGTTCCAGCAGCGTGGCCAGGTCGCGGTCCGTGACGTAGCCGCTCTCGTGGGCGTCGATGAGGTGGAGGATGTCGGCGTCGTGGACGGCCACCCGCATGCGGCGCTGGGTGAGGAGGGCCGCGATCTGGGAGCCCACGTTGCCGTAGCCGATGACCAGCGCGGGCTGTCCCTCCATCTTCAGGACGGGCAGCAGCTCCAGGGCCGTGGTGACGGCCTTCTCGGCGATCCAGTACGACTCGATGCGCCCCTTGAGCCGCGACTGGGCCACCGAGAACACCGGGAAGGGCAGCTCCCTCTCGCGGCCGCGGAGCTTGTAGATCCCGGACATGGTCTGTTCCACCACTCCCGCCCAGTCCGCCGCCCGGCCGCCGCCGGCGCCGGCTCCCGCGCCGACTCCCGCTCCGGCTCCCGCTCCGGCCGGCGTCGGGGATCCTTCGCGGGCCCGGTCCAGCAGCGCCGGTGCGACGTAGCCGCCGTCGTCCAGGGCGAGGCAGCGCAGACCGAGCCGGCGGGCGCGGTCGGTGTGCTCCTCGACGGCCCGGGGATCGGTGGCGTCGACGACCCTTACGCCCTGGTCGACGAGGTGGCCGTGGACCCGGTGGCGCCACTGGTAGGCGTAGTCCTTGCGCAGCACCGTCATCGCGTCCAGCGGGGCTCCGAGCTCGGCGAGGCAGCCGACGAGGTGGACCAGGTCGGTCAGGAAGTGCCCGGTGACCAGGACCGCGAAGCCCGCGAGGGGCTTCCCGTGGCGCAGGCGCCCGACGGCGGCGCTCATCAGCGGCAGCTCGCCCGCGACCCGCTCCACTTCGGGCGCTGAGAAGGCCTGGCGGTGCCAGATCTCGGCCCAGTGGTCCAGCGAGGCCGTCGACGGTGCCGCGCCGCGGCCCGAGAGGCGGAGGTTCAGGCGCAGCAGGGACGTTCCCGCACCGTCGCCGCGCATCTCGGTGGAGACGAACATCGACGCCTGCAGGCCCGGTCCGAGGCGGGCCGTGAGTTCACCCCCGGCAGGGACCGCGACCACTCCCGGGCCGGCGGCCTCGCACAGGCGCCGGGCCGCGCGGTGCAGGAGGTGGGGGCCGTCCTCCGGGGCCGCGGTCACCTCGACAGTGGTCGCCGCGAAGGAGAGCGGACCGTCGGCAGGCGGTGCCACGGCGCGTTCGGGCCGTCTGACGGTCAGGGTATTCGTTTCCCGTTCCATTCGAATTCCATCCGTTCCACCTGGCGGCAGCCGTCCGCCGCACCACACGTTCGAGGTCGCCGTGAATTGAGGACGCGGTGTCCGGCATATGGCCGGACGCTGACCCTCAGATAAATTCGACGGTGCTGGATTGAGCGCCCTGCGTGGGAAGATGGGCATCGAGCACGGGACCGAGAATACGGGCGGAAGGGAAATCACCACCGTAATATCGCTGGATCTCTTCTCGAATTCCTCTGGATCGGGAGAGCACGGAGAACGCTCGGTTCATCTACGATCCGAATCCAATATCTTCAATCCGGCGTCCGCGCGCCGTGGGCCGTTCACCGGTCCGGCCGGACACTCGACCCGAGGAGGACACCGTGCCCACGGCACACGATTGGATCGACGCCCTCGGCCTGGAGCCGCACGTGGAGGGCGGGTACTTCAGGCGGACCTTCCAGGCCGACCACCGCCCCCCGGTCCGGACACCGCAGGGCGACCGCTACACGATGACGTCCATCCACTACCTGCTCACCCACTGGTCGCCGATCGGGCACTGGCACCTCAACCGCTCCGACATCCTGCACTTCCACCACCACGGCGATCCGGTCACCTACCACCTGCTGCACCCGGACGGCCGGCACACCACCGCCGTCCTCGGCCAGGACCCGGGCCGGGGGCACGTCCTCACACTGGCGGTCCCGGGGGGCGTCTGGAAGGCCTCGCACCTCACCGCCGGGGACCACGGCCTGATCAGCGAAGCCGTCGCGCCCGGATTCGACTTCGCCGACATGACCCTCGGCCGCGTCGACGACCTGCTGCGGCGCTTCCCGGGGCATCCGGAGCTGATCCGCCGCTACTGCCGCCCGGACGGACCGGCCGAGCCGTCCGACCCCGTGGCCTGACGAAGGAAGGCGAGGAGGGAGAGGTGCACAACCGTTCACCCCGGGGTGTACAGTCGTTCACCCATGGGGTGAACAGTTGTGCACTCACCCGGCACCCGCTCTCGCCACCCGTCTGGAGCAGCATGCCCTCCGCGATACCCGCCCCCGGTCCGGCCTCCGCCCCCTCCCGGTTCACCGTCCCCGTCCTCGCCTTCTGCGGCATGGTCGTCGCCGTCATGCAGACCCTCGTGGTCCCGCTCCTGCCGCACGTCCCCGAGCTGACGGGGGCCAGTCCCGGCGCCGCGGGCTGGCTGGTCACCATCACCCTCCTCACCGGCGCGGTCTTCACCCCCGTGCTCGGCCGCGTCGGTGACATGTACGGGAAGCGGCGCGTCCTGCTGGCCTCGCTGGGCGTGCTCACCCTCGGTTCCGTCCTGTGTGCGGTCAGCTCCGACATCGGCGTCCTGATCACGGGCCGGGCCCTGCAGGGCGCGGCCCTCGCGGTGATCCCCCTGGGCATCAGCATCATCCGCGACGAGCTCCCCGCCGAGCGGGTGCTGCCCTCGATCGCGCTGATGAGCTCGACCCTGGGCATCGGTGCGGCGATCGGCCTGCCGGTGGCCGCGGTGGTCATGGAGAACTTCGACTGGCACACCATGTTCTGGGCGTCGGCCGCCCTCGGTCTGCTCGATGTGCTCCTGGTGCTGCGGATCGTCCCGGAGTCCCCCGTGCGCTCCCCCGGACGCTTCGACCTCCCGGGGACCCTCGGCCTGACGGTCTTCCTCGTCGGACTGCTGCTCGCGATCACCCAGGGCGCCGACTGGGGCTGGGGCTCCGCGCGCACGCTCGGCCTGCTCGGCGGGTCCGTGGTGGCGGGCCTGCTCTGGGGCCGGTTCGAACTGCGCACCCGCTCCCCGATGGTGGACCTGCGGGTCTCCGCCCGGCCCGCCGTCCTGCTCACCAACGTCGCGGCGCTGCTGATCGGCTTCGCCTTCTACGCGAACTCCCTCGTCACCGGCCAGTTGGTGCAGGAGCCCACCAGCACGGGGTACGGGCTCGGCGCCTCCCTCGTGGTCAGCGGGCTGTGCCTGCTGCCCGGCGGCCTGGCGATGGTGGCCCTCTCCCCCGTCTCCGCACGGATCTCCGCCGCGTACGGGCCCCGTACCGCCCTCGTGATCGCCGCCGTCGTCATGGCGGTCGGCTACGTGCTCCGCTTCTTCACCAGCCACAGCCTCTGGCTGATCGTGGCCGGGGCCACCGTGGTCGCCTCAGGGACCGCGATCGCCTATTCGGCGCTGCCCGCCCTGGTCATGGGGGCCGTGCCGGTGAGCGAGACGGCCGCCGCGAACGGGCTGAACACCCTGATGCGTTCGGTGGGCCAGGCCTGTTGCAGTGCCGTGGTGGCCGCCGTGCTGGCCCACGTGACCTTCGTGGCCGGCGGCCGGACCGCCCCGACCCTGCACGCCTATCTGTTGATCTTCCTGATCGCCGCCGGAGCGGCGCTGGCCGCCCTCGTCGCCACGCTGTTCCTGCCGTCGGACCGGCCGGGAACGGGTGCCCGGCGGGGCCGCGGCGCGCTGGGCGGTACGGTCACGGTGACACCGTCCGTGACCGCCGCCCGGGAGAGCGCATGAGCACCACCGACGAATCCGCCCCCGCGCGGTCGGCCACGGCCGACGGGGAGTCGGGCGCCGAGACCGGACGCGAGGCCATCGTGCGGGCCGCGCGCCGGGCGTTCACGCTGCGGCCGTACGCCGAGGTCACCCTGCGCGGCATCGCCGCCGCCGCGGGGGTGAGCCCGTCCCTGATCGTGAAGCGGTTCGGGAGCAAGGAGGCCCTGTTCAACACGGTCGCCGACTTCCGGACCGCCGCCGACGAACTGTTCGCCGCCCCGCCGGCCGCACTCGGCCGGCACCTGGTCCTGACCATGGTCGAGCTGCGGGACCGCTTCCGCGGTGACCCGCTGCTGCGGGTCGTGTTCTCCCTGGGCATCGAGGACGAGCGCACCCTGCTGCGCGCACGCTTCCGCGAGCAGGTCACCGACCGGCTGGCCGCGTCCCTGACCGGCCCCGACGCGCAGCTGCGGGCCGAACTGATCGCGGGCCAGCTGCTGGGGCTCGGCGCCACGCTGAGCCTGCACCGGCCGGACGGCGCGGGTGCCCGCACCGGCGCCGACCGGCTGGCGGACCTGTACGCGCCCGGCCTCCAACGGCTCATCGACGGCTCCTGACCCCGC
>NZ_JBEXKC010000163.1:0-7580 GCF_040609475.1 Streptomyces sp. NPDC004667
GGCGACGGTCTCCAGCGAGGCCGTCGCGGTGACGGCGACGGCGGGGGCACCCGCGATGTCGGCGGCCACGGCGCCGGCCGCGGCCAGCAGTTCCTCGTACGAAGCGGTGCGGCCGGCGACGCCGATGGCGTCCGCCCGGTCGCCGTACGTCCCGTCCAGTGCGGTCAGCACGCGGCAACTCCCTGTCGGTGGTGGGGACCCAGGCTACGTTCCCCCGCCCGACTCCCGGCCGGGTGGTCCCGCCCCGCCCCCGTGTGGGGGCGGGGCGGGACGCCCGGGGCCGTGCGGACGGCGCGCGGGAGCGGTGCCCGGTACCGGTGTCCGGGACGGCGTCCGGTACCGGTGCCCGGGACCGCGTCCGGCGGCGTCCTGCCCGGTCACGGCACTAGATGACGCCCTGGGCCAGCATCGCGTCGGCGACGCGCTCGAAGCCGGCGATGTTGGCGCCCGTCACGTAGTCGCCCGCGGCGCCGTAGCGGGCCGCCGTCTCGTGGGAGACCGCGTGGATCGAACGCATGATGCCCGCGAGCTCCTCCTCGACCTTGTCGCGGCTCCACGCCACCCGGCCCGCGTTCTGCGCCATCTCCAGCGCGCTGACGGCGACACCGCCCGCGTTGGCGGCCTTGCCCGGCCCGAAGGCGACGCCCGCCGCCTGGAACAGGTGCACCGCGTCGGGGGTGGTGGGCATGTTCGCGCCCTCCGAGACGGCCTTGACGCCGTTGGCGACGAGCGTGCGCGCGTCCTCGACGCCCAGCTCGTTCTGGGTCGCCGACGGGAAGGCGACGTCCGCCGGCACCTCCCAGACCCGGCCGCCCCGCACGAAGCGGGCGGAGGGGCCGCGGCGGGCGGCGTACTCGTCGATGCGGCCGCGCTCGACCTCCTTGATCTGCTTGAGCAGGGCGAGGTCGATGCCCTTGTCGTCGACGACGTAGCCCGAGGAGTCGGAGGCCGTCAGCGGGTTGGCGCCGAGCTGCTGGAGCTTCTCGATCGTGTACAGGGCGACGTTGCCGGAGCCGGAGACCACCGCGGAGAGGCCGTCCAGCGACTCGCCGCGGACCGCCAGCATCTCGGCGGCGAACAGCACCGCGCCGTAGCCGGTGGCCTCGGGGCGGATCGCGGAGCCGCCCCAGCCCTGGCCCTTGCCGGTCAGGACGCCGGCCTCCCAGCGGTTGGTGATGCGGCGGTACTGGCCGAAGAGGTAGCCGATCTCGCGGCCGCCGACGCCGATGTCACCGGCCGGGACGTCGGTGTGCTCGCCGATGTGGCGGGACAGCTCGGTCATGAAGGACTGGCAGAAGCGCATGACCTCGGCGTCGGACTTGCCGTGCGGGTCGAAGTCGCTGCCGCCCTTGCCGCCGCCGATGCCGAGGCCGGTCAGGGCGTTCTTGAAGATCTGCTCGAAGCCGAGGAACTTCACGACGCCGATGTCCACCGACGGGTGGAAGCGCAGGCCGCCCTTGTAGGGGCCCAGCGCGCTGTTGAACTCGACGCGGTAGCCGCGGTTGACGTGCACCCGGCCCCGGTCGTCGGTCCACGGCACGCGGAAGATGATCTGGCGCTCGGGCTCCAGGAGCCGTTCGACGAGGCCGGCCTCGGCGTACTCGGGTCGTGCGGCGAGAACGGGGGCCAGGGTGTCCAGGACCTCGCGTACGGCCTGGTGGAACTCGGGCTGTGCGGGGTTGCGGCGCTCGATGTCCGCCCGCAGTACGTCCAGCCTGTCCTTGGCGTCGGTCACGTCTGTTTCCTCTCCGATGTCTGTCGGGGGGCGTGCGGGCCCGGCCGAAGGAGCGTACCGCGCCCGCGCTGCGCCCCGGCAAAGCCTCTCCCAAGCCTCTGAACTGGGACTTTGGGCCGCGTCGGATATGTCGGGACGTGGCCGTCGGCGCGCCGTAGGATCACCCCGGACCGGCTCCCCGTCGCTTGGACGGTCAGACGGGGGCGACACGAGCAGGGGGAAGAGGGCTGCGTGGAGACGGTACGGATGGCTTCGCTGATCGCGGCGGTGGTGACGACGGGTCTGGTGAGCGGGCTCTTCTACGGATTCGCGGTGGCGGTCATGCCCGCCCTGCGCGGTGCGGGCGACCGGACGGCCGTGGAGGTGATGCAGCGGGTCAACGTCGCGATCCTCAACGGCTGGTTCCTGGCCGGGTACGTGGGCGCGCCGCTGTTCACCGGGCTCGCCCTGGTCCTGCACCTGCCCGCGGACGGGCGGGAGGTGCTGCCGCCGCTGATCGGGGCGTTCGTGGCGAGCGTCCTCGCGCTGGTCGTCACGGGGCGGGTGAACATCCCGCTCAACAACGCCCTGGAGCAGGCCGGCCCGGCGGAGGACCTGGCCGACCCGGCCGCCGTGCGCCGCGCGTTCGAGGGACCGTGGGTCCGCGCGAACGTGTGGCGCACGCTGCTGTGCACGGCGGCGACCGGCCTGCTGGCGTGGGCACTGGTCCTGTACGGACAGTCCCGCTAGCGGGGCTTCAGCAGGGCCTGGCCGCCGTGTCGCGGCCGTGCAGGAGCAGGGCGCGGGCCAGGGCGGTCAGGGCGGCGGTGCAGAGCAGCGTGCGGACGATGTTCGTGGTGACCCAGGTGCCCTTGAACTTGTCGAGCACCGGGAAGGCGGTGGCCTTCGCCGCGTCGCCCACGGCCGCGAGCTCGTTGTTGAGCGGGATGTTCACCGTGAAGGTGATGACGAGGACGACGAGGTAGGCGGCGGCTGCCGCGCCCGCGCAGAGCGCGACCCGGCGCCGCCCGCCGCGGAACTCGACGACCGCCGCGGCCGCCGCGGCGAGCAGCGCGAGCAGGAAGACCGTGCCGAAGAGGCCGTTGCCGTCGATGGCGGCGTTGAAGTGCTGCATGGCGGTGACGTACGTGCGGTCGTCGGAGGCGGCCAGCCCCGGCATCACCGAGATGTCGAAGGCGAAGAACAGGCCCGCCATCAGGCCGACCAGGACGGTCGCCAGCCCCAGCAGGAGGCCCGCCGCCCGGGTTCTTCCGCCGCCCTCGTGTCCGCCGCCGCGCAGTCGTGACCGTTCCGCTTCCATGGGCCCGCCTCCCCCTTCGCCGACGGGCCTGGTGCCCGCGCGCGGCCGATGGTGGCATCCCGTCCGGCCGCGCGGCCAGGGTTGTGCCGGGACACGCCGCGGGCGTCCGGGGCTCCCCCGGGCCCGGGGAAAACCGGTGATCCGATTTCTTTTCCGGATCAACCCGATTCGCAATCGACAAACGGAGTCCGAATACCAAGCATCGTGCAGATCTTTATCATCGGATACTCCAGGATCATTCCAGCCTCCCTCGACCCGGACTCCAACGGAATACAAAAAGGCTGCCGCGATCCGATGCGCATCGGATCGCGGCAGCCTTGAGAAAACGACCTGGGGCGGCTCAGCCAGCCTTTCGGCGGAAGTTGCGGTTCTGGACGTTGGGGCCGTTGAGCCCGTTGATCTTGGACCGTCCTTCCAGGTGGGCCTGCTGTGAGCGGTTGGTGCGGACCTTGCGCTCCAGAGCCTCGCGGAACTTTCGCTTGCTATCGGTCTCAGCGGCGTGGTTTTCCGGCGTATCAGTCATACGTACCTCCTGAGCATTTTCTAGAGCCGTTTTAGTGTGACATCCCAGCAGCGATATGGCGACCCTCTTCCCCACTGGACTGAACAAATCCAGCCACCCTCCCGACTTTCCTCGAAGGGGAGATGCGGAAGGCCCGGCCGGCACGCCGGAAAGCGTGCCGACCGGGCCGGTGGCGGGCGGGGTGGGTCAGGCGACGTAGCCGGCGAGTTCGGCGGCGAGCGCGGCGTCCACGTTGGCCTTCAGGAGGGTTCCGCTCTCCTCGTGGCTCTCGGCGAGGATCTCCCCGTCGGAGTGGATCCGCGCGACCAGGTGGCCCTCGGTGTACGGGATGAGCACCTCGATCTCGGTCTCGGGGTGCGGCAGCCCCGCCTCGATCCGGGCCAGCAGCTCGGGGATGCCCTCCCCGGTGCGGGCCGACACGACGACGGCTCCCGGCTCGGCCGCCAGCAGCCGCTCCAGGGTCTGCGCGGAGGCGGTGTCGGCCTTGTTGACCACGACGACCTCCGGCACGCCGGCGCCGCCGACCTCGCCGACGACGGCGCGCACGGCCTCGATCTGGGCCTCCGGGTCCGGGTGCGATCCGTCGACCACGTGCAGGATGAGGTCCGCCTCGGCGACCTCCTCCAGGGTGGAGCGGAAGGCGTCGACGAGCTGGTGGGGCAGGTGGCGGACGAACCCGACGGTGTCGGCCAGGGTGTAGGCCCGCCCGGCGGGCGTCTCGGACCGGCGCACGGTCGGATCGAGGGTGGCGAACAGGGCGTTCTGGACGTGGACCTCGGCCCCCGTGAGCCGGTTGAGCAGCGAGGACTTGCCCGCGTTGGTGTAGCCCGCGATGGCGACCGAGGGGACCTTGTTGCGGCGGCGCTCCTGGCGCTTGAGGTCGCGTGCGGTCTTCATCTCGTCGATGTCCCTGCGCATCTTGGCCATCTTGTCGCGCAGCCGGCGCCGGTCCGTCTCGATCTTCGTCTCGCCGGGGCCGCGGGTGGCCATGCCGCCGCCCCCGGCGCCGCCGCCGCCCATCTGCCGGGACAGCGAGGCGCCCCAGCCGCGCAGGCGGGGCAGCATGTACTGCATCTGCGCGAGCGCGACCTGCGCCTTGCCCTCGCGGGACGTGGCCCGCTGGGCGAAGATGTCGAGGATCAGGGCGGTCCGGTCCACGACCTTGACCTGGACGAACTCCTCCAGCCGGACCAGCTGGGAGGGGCTCAGCTCGCCGTCGCACACCACCGTGTCGGCACCGGTCCGCTCGACGATCTCGCGCAGCTCCTTCGCCTTGCCCGAGCCGATGTAGGTGGCCGGGTCCGGCTTGTCGCGGCGCTGGATGACTCCGTCGAGCACCAGGGCGCCCGCCGTCTCGGCGAGGGCGGCCAGCTCGGCGAGGGAGCTCTCGGCCTCCGCGGCCGAGCCGGAGGTCCACACTCCGACCAGCACCACGCGTTCGAGGCGGACCTGGCGCTGCTCGACCTCGACGACGTCGCGCAGTTCGGTCGACAGGCCGGCGACGTGGCGCAGTCCGGTCTCCTCCCGGGCGTCGATGGCGTCGGCGGCGCCGATGGGGCGGGTGGTGGTGCCGGGCTGCTCTGTGGCGGTCATGCGCTTCCTCTCAGAAGGGGTGGGTGGGGTGGATCACTGGTTCAGACGGCCGGTGAGACGGATGTCCGCGGAGGACGATCCGACGGTGACCGCGCGGGGGCCGGGAGCGTTCTGCCAGGCGTGCCCGCGGGTGTCCCAGTACTGGAGCCGGCGGGCGTCGACGGGCAGGGTGACGCGCTTCTCCTCGCCCGGCTCCAGGGAGACCTTGGTGTAGGCGGCGAGCGCGCGGACGGCCTGCGGGGCGGAGACGAGGCCGCTGGGGCCCAGGTAGACCTGGACCGCCTCCTTGCCCGCGACCGGGCCGGTGTTGCGGACGGTGACGTGGACGGCGGCTCCCGCGCCGGTGCGTTCCACGGCCAGGTCGCGGTAGTCGAAGGTGGTGTAGGACAGGCCGTGCCCGAAGGGGAAGAGCGGGGCGACGCCCTGCTGTTCGTACCAGCGGTGGCCGACGTTGACGCCCTCGCTGTACGTCTGCTTGCCGCCGACGCCGGGGAAGCGCTCGGGGTGCCCGGCCATCGGCTGGGCGCTCTCGGAGGCGGGGAAGGTCTGGGTGAGCTTGCCGCTGGGGTTGGCGTCCCCGTACAGCAGGGCCGCCGTGGCCCGGGCTCCTTCCTGGCCCGGGTACCACATGTCGAGGACGGCCGCGGTGCCGGAGAGCCACGGCATCAGCACCGAGGAGCCGGTGTTGAGGACGACGACGGTGTTCGGGTTGGCGCGGGTGACGGCGGTGACGAGTTCGTCCTGGCCGTCCGGCAGGGAGAGGGAGGGGCGGTCGTAGCCCTCGGAGCCCTCGTCCTGGACGAAGACGACCGCGGTCCGGGCGGCGGCCGCGGCGGCCACGGCGCGGTCGAGGTTGCGGGCGGCCTGCTCCGGGGTGACCCAGGTGAGGTCGACGGACAGCGGGCGGTCGGGCCACGCCCAGCCGTTCATGGACAGTTTGTGCGTGCCGCGGGTCAGGCGCAGGACGACGCTGGTGGTCTCGCTGAAGGAGTCGGCCGCGTACACGGGGCTCTGGCCGTCGATCTGGAGGACGGCCAGGCCCCCGTCGACGCGCAGGCCGATGCGGTAGTCGCCGTCGGCGGGGACGGTCAGGGTGCCGTCGTAGAAGGTGCGGTCGCCGCCCGGGTCGAGCTGCCTGCCGCCCGTGAACGCGGGGCTGAGCTGCTCGGCGGTGAGCGGTGTGCCGAGGCGGTCGACGCCCGGCTCGTAGCGGACGGTGGCGCCGGATCCGGCCCGTTCGCGCAGGGCGTCCAGGGGCGCCCCGGCGCCGTCGGGCACCACGTGCGCGCTGCCCAGGCCGGACACCTTGGGGCGCAGGGCGCTGTCGCCGATGACGGCGAGGTCGGAGCCGGCCGGGCCGGTCAGGGGCAGGGCCGGGCGGCCGGCGACGGTGGTGTTGCGCAGCAGGACGGCGCCGTTCTCGGCGATCCTGCGGGCGGTGTCGCGGCCGGCCTGCGCGTCGCGCGCGGGGCGCGGGCGGGCGGCGTCGAGGAGGCCGAAGCGTTCCATCTGCCCGACGATGCGGGTGACGGAGCGGTCGAGGGCGGCCTGGGGGACGGTGCCGTCGCGCAGGGCGGCGCGCAGGACGGCGCCGAAGTGCTTGGCATCGGGGACCGGGTCGGTGGGCTTGCCCATCTCCAGGCCGAGTTCCTGGTCCAGGCCCTTGTTCAGGTCGGTGGTGGCGTGGGTGGCGAGCCAGTCGGACATCACCCACCCCTTGAAGCCCCACTGTTCGCGCAGGACCTTCTGCAGGAGCTGGTCGTTGCCGCAGGAGGGGGTGCCGTTGACGCCGTTGTAGGAGCACATGACGGCGGCGGCACCGGCGTCGACGGCGCTGCGGAAGGCGGGGAGTTCGACTTCCTGGAGGGTCTGCTCGTCGATGGAGGCGTCCACGGTGAAGCGGTCGGTCTCCTGGTTGTTGCCCGCGAAGTGCTTGACCGTGGCCATCAGGCCCTGGCTCTGGATGCCCTTGATCTGGGCGGCGGCGGTGCGGGAGGTGACGAGGGGGTCCTCGCTGAACGTCTCGAAGTTGCGGCCGCCGTGGGGCACCCGGATGGTGTTGACCATCGGTCCGAGGACCACGTCCTGGCCCAGGGCGCGGCCCTCGTGGCCCAGGACGGTGCCGTAGGCGGTGGCGAGGGAGTCGTCGAAGGTCGCGGCGAGGGCGGTCGGGGTGGGCAGCGCGGTGGCCCGCACCCCGTTGAGGCGGACTCCGACGGGGCCGTCGGAGGCCTGGAGCGGCGGTATTCCGAGGCGGGGTACGCCCGGCAGGTAGCCGACGCCGCGGGCGAGGGGGCCGCCGGTGGGACCGGCCGTCCAGTGGACGAAGGACAGCTTCTCGTCGAGGGTCATCCGCGCGACCAGCGCCCGGACGCGGGGGCTGCCCTCGGCGGCTTCCCCGGCGGCGTGGCCGGCGGCCGGGGTGAGGA
>NZ_JBEXKC010000164.1:0-7561 GCF_040609475.1 Streptomyces sp. NPDC004667
GCATCGCCAACGGGGACGGTGGCGAGGACCGTGTTCGTCGCCGTATTGATCACGGACACCGTGTCGGCGCCGGAATTGGTCACGTAGGCGCGGATGCTGTCCGGCGACACCGCCACCCCGAACGGGAAGGCGCCGACGGGGATGGTGGCGAGGACCGTGTTCGTCGCCGTATTGATCACGGACACCGTGTCGGCGCCGGAATTGGTCACGTAGGCGCGGATGCCGTTCGGTGACACCGCCACCCCGATGGGAGCGTCGCCGACGGGAACGGTGACGACGACCGTGTTGGTGTTCGTGTTGATCACGGACACGGTGTCGGCGCCGTAGTTGGTGACGTAGGCGCGGGTGCCGTCCGGCGACACCGCCACCCCCAGGGGCTCAAGGCCGACGGGGACCGTGGTGACGACCGTGTCGGTCGCGGTGTTGATCACGGACACCGTGCCATCGGCGCGGTTGGTGACGTAGGCGCGGGTACCGTTCGGCGACACCGCCACTCCCCACGGCGCATCGCCGACGGGAACCGTGACCACCACCGTGTTCGTCGCCGTGTCGATCACCGACACCGTGTCATCCTGGAAGTTGGCGACGTAGGCGTAGGTGCCGGGCGGCACGGCCTGCGCGGGCTGCGGGGCCACCATGGGCAGGGCCACGCCGGCCACGAGGACGAGACCTGCCACCAGCGCCCGCAGCAGCCCACCCCACCAGGAGCGGCGCACTCGAAGACCAGGCGGCGCCGACGGGAGGGCCTCCTGCGCGCCCACCCCCATCATGGCTTGACAGATAGTCACAGCAATCCTCCCGACTGGACCGACAGAGCGGGACGGATTATGACAGTTCGCCACATTCGACATGGTGGGGACACGCGACCGCCCGACCACGGGCCAGGGCGGTCGGTTCGCCTGGACGTTCGTGCGCCCCACCGAGACGGCACCCGTTCCAGTGCCGCGACTGAACCGGACTGGACCCAGGCACGGTCAGCACCACGGGCCGGGTGGGGCACCTTCCGCCAACAATCACTCGGCGGGGGGGGATCACTCCGGAACGTCGCGGCTTGTAGCGCCGGAAACAACTACCAGTCCCACTCATCCGACCTCTGGCCTGGGAAGCTGTGAGCCGCAGCCCGGCCGACCTAGTCTGACGCCCCCGTCGCAGACCCCCCTCTTACCCGTGGGGTCCCGTAGGGCCGTGAAGCGCAGCGGTGCGGTCCGCCGCCCGGTGAGGGTGGAGGACCATGATCTCTGCTTCGCGTCTCGCTACGGGGCGGGGGTGAACTCCACGTCGGTGCCGCCGCACCCGGCGGCGATGTCGAGCAGCCGGTCCCGCTCCAGCTCATCGACCGCCAGGCCCCAGCGCAGCTTCGTCGCAGTCCACTCCGCCCCGTACCGGCACAGCGCGTCCGCCGACGGCGGCAGCCACTCGGCCGGATCCTGGTCCGCCTTGCTCCGGTTCGAGCGGGCCGTCACCGCCACCAGGGAGGAGGCCTGCCCGAGGTCGTTGGCGTACGCCTCCCGCCGCGCCGCCGACCACCCCGACGCCCCAGCTGGCGGGGAGCGTCATTCGAACCGTGCGGTATTCCTGCCCGCTCGGTGGGTTCCGAGCTAGCGTCGCTACTGATGTGCTGCAGGGTCGAGCAGGGCGCGGAGAATCGTCCGCAATAGCGGGGGAACCTCATGTCGCACTGCCTGGCCGGGCCGGGGCCGGGGCCGGTTCCGGGCTGCTCGGTCATTCCGGCCAAACATGCGCAGTCTTCCAGTCAAGCCTGACCGCATTCTTTTCAATCGTGACAGCGTTGCGATCTCAACTGCCCCTAAAAGCTGTGGAGTTAATGCCCATGTCAAGGTTCAGATCCAGGGCGGCAGCAGTCCTCGGCTCCGCACTCCTCGCCTTCGCCGGTATCTCGACAGCGGAAGCCGCACCCGCCGCCCCGTGGAACCCGGTGTCCAACGCCAGTGCGGCCCCTAAAACGCTTTCCGCGGATGTGTGGACCCCCGCCCGCATGGAGGCCGCGATCCCGGCTGATAACGCCCGGCACATATCCGCGCCCGCCAAGGACCAGCCGTCAGCGGCCCCCCGTCGGACCCCGTTATCGGTCACCCCGGCCGCGCCCAAGGCCGTGCAGCAGCCCGTGCCAGCGACCCAGGCCGGCGACACGGCGACCGGCCCTACGCTCGCGGCCACCGTGAACGCGTCGAACTTGGTGGGCAAGGTCTTCTATCATAATCCCGCAAACGGCAACGACTACGTCTGTTCGGGCTCCTCGGTGAACAGTGCCGCCCAGAACGTGGTCCTCACCGCCGGGCACTGCGTCTACGACGGCGCCTGGATGACCAACTGGATCTTCGTTCCCTACTACGACCACGGCGCACGCCCCTACGGCACGTGGTACGCGGCCAACATGACCACCTTCAACGGCTGGACGCAGAATCACTACCGCGAGTACGACGTCGCCTTCGTGAACGTGTGGAATAACGCCGACACCCTGGGCCACACGGTAGGCGGTGAGGGCCTGCGCACATGGGGCTCCATCCCCCAGGCCGTCCTGGGAGTGACCGCCCTGGGCTACCCCGCGGAGGCTCCGTACGACGGCCAGTGGCAGTACTACTGCCTGGGCAGTGCCACCCTGGACACCAGCGACAACACGCTCGGCATGCCCTGCCCACTGAACGGCGGCAGCAGCGGCGGTCCCTGGCTCCAGAACTACGACAACGCCACCGGGCTCGGCTACGCCGTGGGCATCAACGAGTCGACCTCCGGCAGCACTCTCTACAGCTCGCCCTTCACCTCGGCTGTGAGCAACCTCTACAATCTTGTACAGGATGACGTCTATTCCTGACCCCCTCGGATGCCGGGAGTTAACCGCATGCCGACCAAGCGGACCGTCCTGTTCCTGACCATCCTCCTGCTGACCGTCGGCTGCGGGCGGGCTACCAGCACGGCGGGCGACTGCCCTCCCTCCTCACCCCCCGCGGCGGCCGACCAGGCAACGAGCCGGCCCGTCACCGACGACCCGTCGGCCGTCGCCTCGTACTGGACCGACGAACGCATGCACAGCGCCAAGCCCGCCCCCATGCCGTCCAAACCGAAGCCGACCTGCGGCCACTGACCCCGCCTCGGATACGGCGCGGCAGAACGCGGACACGAGATGGTCCCGGACCCATCGGGTCCGGAACCATCTCCTGTCGCCGGGGGCGGGCTGCTTTGTCCTATTGATTAGAAACTCAAAGGGTTCTCGTTGAGGGTGTAGCGGACGTGGGGGCCGTGGAAGTAGCCGCGGATGATGTGGGGCTGGCGTTGGCGTCTGTGGAAGAAGCGGCGTGTCTCGGCGGCGAGTTCGGCCTGGTTCCGGGCCCGGTGGCCTTTGGGCAGGCTGTGTTTGAGGTCGGCGTTGACCAGCTCGTCGGGGTTCAGCTCGGGCGAGTACGGCGGCAAGAAGTGCAGCTCGATCTCCTCGGCGTGCGCGGCGAGCCAGGTCCGGACGGTCTTCGAGCGGTGCGCGGAGTGTCCGTCGACCACAAGGTGGATCTTGGGGCTGAAGTGTCCGACGAGCCGGTCGAGGAAGCGGCACATCACGCCTGCGTCGAAGGTCTCGGTGAAGACCATGAAGTGCATGCGGCCCTTGGTGCTGATCGCGGACATCGCGTTCACCGAGAACCGGTTGCCCGTGCGCCGCACGATCGGAGTGCGGCCCTTCTCACCCCAGGCAGTCGCAGAGTCGGCCGACCTTGTAGGAGCGCGGTCCGGCGCAACGTTCGCAGGCGTAGGGGTCGGGGACGCCAGCGCAGGGCCCAGAGACCCGGTGCCGGTCGACGGGGCCGATCAGTACCCGGGTCCGCTCGCACATCGGGCATGACATGGGGTGGGTGCGGGCGGTCCGGTAGCAGGGGGTGCAGACCGGGCCGAGCGGCCATCGTGCGGGCACGGGGGCGGTGGTGTGGCAGAGCGCGCACGGCACGACCGGCCTGGGACGACATGTCCCGCAGGGGTCCAGTTCGGCCGGCTTGCCGCAGGCCGAGCAGGTGCGGGTCGCCGCGATCTACCGGCGGCGGCAGGCCGCGCAAGTGTCCCGGCTCGGTCGCGGCCCGATGGTCCCGCAGACCGTGCAGGCACCGATGTTGCCGCGGCTGGCGAGGATCCCTTCGCAACCGCGACAGACCCGGCCGCCCGGTACGGCCCGGCGTAGCCGCCGGACGCGTCCGCAGCGTAGGCAGGCCGGGGCCTTCACTCCCGTGTCCCCGTGGTCGGCCAGGCTCGTGATCAGAGCCTGGACGGAACGGGGTGCGGCGGATGCGCCGCTGACCAGGGCATCGGGGTTGGCGGTGAGGTGGGCTCGGATACGGCCGCGGGCGGCCGGGGTCAGCCCAGCGACGACCCGCGCCGCGTCCGGACCCGGCAAGTCGGTGAGGTACGCGGTCATCAGGCGGGCGAGTTCCTGCCAGGCGTCCGGGACGGAAACGGTCATCGCTCTCCCGGTCGGGTCAGGCGTACGCGGCGTGCTGGCGGGGCCTTCGCGGTAGTGGCGGTCTCGCCGGTCGCGGTCGGCTTGGCAACCTGGACGTGGGTCTCGGTGACGGTGATCAGGTCGGCCGGGGTGACGTGGAGGATCGAGCAGAGCGCGGCCAGTACGTCCATCGACAGCCTCTGTGGGACCTGGGCGACGAGGCGGTAGACCTGTTCGCGGGAGAGATGGACACCGTGTTCGGCCAGGGCCGGGATCAGATCGGTGGTCTGGAACATGTCTCGCTCGGCCATCAGCCGGCGCAGGTTCCACACGATCCCCATGCGCTTCACCACGACAGCACCACCTCCTGCTTCGTGCCGGGCTCCAGCCGTCGCCGCAGCGCGCTCTCGATCAACCGGTTGCGGTACTCGTCAGACACCCACGTGTACAAGGCCGTCGTCGAGCTGTAGGCGTGTCCGACCTGCTGTTGCACGAACCGTTCCGGGTACCCGAACTCGACGAGGTGCGTGATGTAGGTGTGCCGCAGGCAGTGCAGGTCCAGCTCGCCCGGCAGCCCGGCGCGCTCGCGCACCGTGGCAAACACCTCGTCCAGGCGCCGCACCCCGATCCGGCCGCACCGCTCCGTCACCCACAACGCGGGATGCCGCCCCGGAGAGAAGCCGGGCCTCACCTCCGCCGCCCACTCCTCGATGAGGGGGACGATCCACTCGACCTCCGGGACCGTCAGCACCGTCCGCCGCTTCGGTGGGCTCCCCCGCGACGCCTTCCCGAACCGCACCTCCATCGCCCCCACCCGCCCGTACTGCGGCGCCCGCGGATTGCGCCGAAGGTCAGCCAGATCCAGCATCACCGTCTCCCGGCGCCGCGTCCCATAGGCGTAGACCTGCTTGAGGAGGACCGCGTCCCGCCACGCCGCGAGCACCCCCTTGCGCTGCTTCCGGCGGGTCTCCTCGACCCGATCGTCGGCAGCGTCGAAGAACATCTGGAGCTCGTCGAACGTCAGCGCCCGCCAGCCGGGTCGACCCTCGTACTCGACGACGTGAGCCGCGGTGTTCCAGTCGTGACACACCTGAACCGGGAACCGGCCGAACTCCTCCGAGCAGGCCGCCGCCCAGCCGTACCGCGAGTCGGTGATGAACGCGCAGAACATCTCGATGTCGCCCTGCTGCCCCCGCACCGTCGACCACACCAGCTCGCCGCGCGAGAGCCGGGCGGAGAAGTATGCCTCGACGTCCTCGGGGGTCCAGTCCCAGGGGTAGGTACCGGTGAACTCGGCGCACCGCCGCACCAGACTGAGCCGGTCGGTGATCGTCTTCCTCGTCAGCAGCCGGCTGCGTTGCTGCTGTTCCCACCCGGTCAGCATCGCGGTGAACATCGCCGCCTGCGGATCCAACGCGGCCACATTCGCCGCCCGCACAAGCCGGATCGCCCCAGGCAAACTCGCCCTGCTCAATGCCGCCTCCGATGGTTGCATCAGATGCAACATCGTGGCGTTGAACACCCCACCGCAGGTCAGAACGCACCTATCGTCACCTCTACGAGTGACAACCCCATTCCCGACCTACCCCAAGCCGTCAGTGCGCGGGAGCGAAATGATGCATCGAGCCCAACTCCGCCTACTTAGAGTCCCAGGCCTCCGCGAGCGGGACCATGTGGTCGATGTCCAGCGCCCCGGCCGGGGTCACCTCCCGCTCGTCGTAGTACGACCACCAGATGCCGCCGGTCAGCGTGCACCCCGCACCGACCTCCGGCGCCACCACCGCCTCAGCGATCAGCACCTCAGCACGCGTGTTACAGCCGTCTGTCGGATTCGCACCCGCGTTCCAGTGCCTGAAACTCGTACGCTGATAGCCCGTCCGGTCCTCGACAGCGAGGGGAAGCGCACCGACCGCGACCCCCATCGGCAGCACCTGCGGCACGACAGCCGGCTGCTCAGCCGCGTATGCGGTGGTGGCGGGCAGAGAAAGGGCGAAAGCCACGGCGGCCGCGTTCACAGCCCGCATCATGATCATCATCTGTCGGCCAGGAGGGCGGCGGCGTACAGGTGCAGGGCCAGGCTCTTGCTCGCCGGGCAGGCCGGGCGGCACGTCCCATACAGAAGTTGTGCCGCGGCGAAACGATCCAGCATGCCAGCCCCTACGCGCGCGGAGCGTAGGGTCGCTCAATGCCGTGAGCCTCCAACGCACTCTCGTAGCGGGCCAGCAGTTCGTCGAGGTTAGCCAGGAGGATGGTGGCAGCCTCGTGGGCGTCATCGACTTCACCCTGGGCACAGGCCTCCACGATTTCGGCAACGTCGCCGCGGATGATCGACAGCGAGTCACCCTGGATCAGCACCCCCGGGAAGCGGCGTGGGGGCAGACGGACGACGGCGTCGTTGCCTGCATCCGTGAACAGCTCAGCCTCAATGAGTTCCATCGGGTCATCCAACAGCAGAATCGGTACCTCATCCAGCGTGTTCTTCACGGAGCGCGGTCACAGCCAAATCCAAATATCCCCATCGTCCCCGGAGGTGTGCGAGGTACGCGCTGGCGCCGAACCGGGGTGCTGAAGCGGGGCCCTCAGGTCCAGGGGAGCGTGCGCCACGGGCTGGCCGGGTCTGTGGTCAGGGCGCGGTGGGTCGCGAGGACCGTCTCGTACCACTCGCCGAATTCCTCCTCGTCGAAGTGAAGGCAGCGGCCCAGGACGTAGGCGGCCGAGAAGCTCTCCCACGAGCGGTAGTTGAGCTGGACGAGACGGCCGGCCCGAACCACGGCCGCTTCCGCCTCCTGCAGGGAGCACAGGCGGGCGGCGAGTCCCCAGCGGGCCATGCCGGAGGCCCGGCCGTAGTCCCAGGCCTCGACACCCCGGACGAAGCCCCCTTCGGGCAGCAGGCCGTCGGCGCGGAACCGCGCCTCGTAGCGGGCGATGCGGCCGATCAGCCGCTGCACGCCGGTAACTTGACCCTCCAGCTCCGCGGCGGTGACGGTGCGAGCCTGGGTGACGCCGTCCGCAGTCAGGCGGGGTTCGGCGCAACGCCGCTCTCGACCGGCTGGTCGCCCTCTACCCGAGCCCGGCGGGGGCCACCGAGAGCGAGCTCGACCCGCAGACCTGGCAGGACGTGCT
>NZ_JBEXKC010000165.1:0-7485 GCF_040609475.1 Streptomyces sp. NPDC004667
TTTGGGGGTCATCTCGTCGGGCCGCGTCCCCGCGCACGCGCGGCCGCCCGTTCGGCCACCCCCCGAAGGGGGCGTCACTCAGCTGTGCGCGCGCAGCAGCGAGCGCATGGTGCGCATCGCCACGGACAGGTTCGCCAGGTCGAAGTCGTCCGAGCCGCGGATCTCGTCCAGGGTCGTCCGGGCCCGGCTGATGATCGCCGCGTTCTTCTCCTCCCAGAGCTTGAAGCGCTCCTCGGGGGTCGAAGTGCCGTTGCCGGCCGCCAGCACGTCGGCGGTCAGCGCGGCGTGCGCCGCGAACAGGTCCTCGCGGATGGAGGCACGGGCCATCGACTGCCAGCGGTCGGACCGCGGGAGCTCGATGATCCGGTCCATCAGCTGCGTGATGTCCAGGCGGTCGGCGAGGTCGTAGTACACCTCGGCGACGGCGAGGGGGTCCACGCCGGTCCGGTCGGCGATGGCGACGATGTCCAGCGTCGGGAAGGCGGACGAGAAGCCGGCCACCTTCGCCGCGAGCTCCTCCGGCACGCCCTCGCCGGTCAGCTCGTCCAGGATCGACCCGTACCACTCCAGGTCGGCGCCGCGCACCAGCTTCGGCAGCTCCGACCACACCTGCTCGACCCGGGCCGCGAACAGCTCGATGGTCTCGGTGATCTGGAGCGGCTGCGGCCGGTTGTTGAGCAGCCAGCGCGTACCGCGCTCGACCAGGCGCCGCGAGTGCAGGCGCACCCGGGTCTGGACGTCGGCGGCGACCTTGTTGTCGAGGGCCTCGACGGCGTCCCACACCTCGGCCATGCCGAAGATCTCGCGGGCCGAGAGCTGCGCCCGGACGATCTCCTCCGTGGAGGCGCCGGTCTCTTCCTTCAGGCGGTGCAGGAAGGTCGAACCGCCGGTGTTGACGGTGTCGTTGACCAGCAGGGTGGTGATGATCTCCCGGCGCAGCGCGTGGGCGTCGATCTGCTCCTGGAACCTGGAGAGCAGGGCGCCCGGGAAGTACGCGTGCAGCAGGCGGCGCAGGTACGGGTCGTCCGGCAGCTCGGTGCCGATGAGCTCGTCCGCCACCGTGATCTTGGTGTAGGCGAACAGGACGGCCAGCTCCGGCTGGGTCAGGCCCTTGCCGTTGCTCAGCAGCTCGCGGATCTGCCGGTCGGCGGGCAGGAACTCCAGCCCCCGGTCGAGCAGGCCCGCCCGCTCCAGACGGCGCATGAAGCGCTGCTGGGCGTGGAGCAGGCTGGGCGCCTGGGCGGCGCCGTTGGCGAGCGCGGTGTTCTGCGCGTAGTTGTTGCGCAGGACGAGGTGGCCCACCTCGTCGGTCATCTCGGCGAGCAGCTTGTTGCGCTGCTTGACGGTCATGTCCCCGTCCGCGACGACCGCGTTGAGCAGGATCTTGATGTTCACCTCGTGGTCGGAGGTGTCCACGCCCGCGCTGTTGTCGATGGCGTCGGTGTTGACCTTGCCGCCCTCGCCGCCGGTGCCGGAGCGGGCGAACTCGATGCGGCCGAGCTGGGTCAGACCCAGGTTGCCGCCCTCGCCGATGACCTGGGCGCGGACGTCGGAGCCGTTGACGCGGATGGCGTCGTTGGCCTTGTCGCCGACGTCGGCGTGGGTCTCGGCGGTCGCCTTGACGTACGTGCCGATGCCGCCGTTCCACAGCAGGTCCACGGGGGCCTGGAGGATGGCCTTCATCAGGTCGGCCGGGGTCATCTTGGTGACGCCCGCCTCGATGCCCAGGGCCTCGCGGACCTGCGCGTTCAGCGGGATGGCCTTGGCGCTGCGCGGGTGGACCCCGCCGCCCGCCGACAGCAGCGCGGTGTCGTAGTCCGCCCAGGAGGAGCGCGGCAGGTCGAACAGGCGGCGGCGCTCGGCGTAGGAGGTGGCCGCGTCCGGGTTCGGGTCGATGAAGATGTGCCGGTGGTCGAAGGCGGCGACCAGGCGGATGTGCTCGGAGAGCAGCATGCCGTTGCCGAAGACGTCGCCGGACATGTCGCCGACGCCGACGACCGTGAAGTCCTCGGTCTGGGTGTCGTGGCCCAGCTCGCGGAAGTGCCGCTTGACCGACTCCCAGGCACCGCGGGCGGTGATGCCCATGCCCTTGTGGTCGTAGCCGGCGCTGCCGCCGGAGGCGAAGGCGTCGCCCAGCCAGAAGCCGTAGTCCTCGGCGACCCCGTTGGCGATGTCGGAGAAGGTGGCGGTGCCCTTGTCGGCGGCGACGACGAGGTAGGTGTCGTCCTCGTCGTGGCGGACCACGCCCTGCGGGGGCACGACCTCGCCGGCCACCATGTTGTCGGTGATGTCGAGCAGCGCCGAGATGAAGATCTTGTACGAGGCGATGCCCTCGGCGAGCCAGGCGTCGCGGTCCACCGACGGGTCGGGCAGGTTCTTGGCGACGAAGCCGCCCTTGGCGCCGACCGGCACGATGACGGTGTTCTTGACCATCTGCGCCTTGACCAGGCCGAGGACCTCCGTACGGAAGTCCTCACGCCGGTCGGACCAGCGCAGACCGCCTCGTGCGACCTTGCCGAAGCGCAGGTGGACGCCCTCGACGCGCGGGGAGTACACCCAGATCTCGAAGGCGGGGCGCGGGGCCGGCAGGTCCGGGATGGCCTGCGGGTCGAACTTCATCGACACGTAGGCGTGCTGCTCGCCCGCCTCGTCGAGCTGGAAGAAGTTCGTGCGCAGGGTGGCCTTGATGAGGGTGAGGAAGGCGCGCAGGATGCGGTCCTCGTCGAGCGAGGCGACCTGGTCCAGGGCCCCGTCCAGCTCCTCCAGCATGGCGTCGATGAGCTCGGTGCCGGCGACCTGGCGGCCGGGCGACATCCGGGCCTCGAAGAGGGAGACCAGCAGCCGGGTGGTGTGGACGTTGTTGCGGAGGGTGTCCTCCATGTAGTCCTGGCTGAAGGTGGAGCCGGCCTGGCGCAGGTACTTGGCGTAGGCGCGCAGCACGACGGCCTGCCGCCAGGTCAGCCCGGCACCGAGGACGAGGGTGTTGAAGTTGTCGTTCTCGGCCTCCCCGGTCCAGACGGCCGCGAAGGCCTCCTGGAAGCGCTCGCGGGCGTCGTCGCCGAGGTAGGAGTCGCCGTTGCCCGGGGCGAGCGGCATCCGCAGACCGAAGTCGTAGATCCACGCGCTGACCCGGTCGGTGCGGCGCAGCTCGTACGGACGCTCGTCGGTGACCTCGACGCCCAGACGCTGCAGGACGGGCAGGACGGCGGAGAGGGAGACCTGCTCGCCGGTGCGGTAGATCTTGAAGCGGCGCTCGCCGGGGCCCGCGCCGACGGGCTCGTAGAGCGACAGCGCGAACTCGCGGTCGCTCGCGGAGAGCCGTTCCAGGTGGCACAGGTCGGCGACGGCCGCGCGCGGCGAGTGGTCGGCCTTGTAGCCCTCGGGGAAGGAGGTGCCGTACTTGCGCAGCAGCTCGGCGGCGCGCTCCTCGCCCAGTTCGGCGGTCAGCGCCTCGCCGAAGCCGTCGGCCCAGGAGCGGGCGGCCTCGACGAGCCGGCCCTCGATGCGCTCGACGTCGGAGTCGGTCAGCACGGGCAGCTCGGTGCCCTGCGGGACGCGGACGACGAAGTGGATGCGGGAGAGGATCGACTCGGTGTTCCAGGCGGTGAAGTCGACGCTGATGCCGTCGAGCTCCTCCCGCAGGATGTCCATCAGGCGCAGCCGGACGCCGGTGGTGAAGCGGTCGCGCGGCAGGTAGACCAGCGCGGAGTAGTAGCGGCCGTACTCGTCCTGGCGCAGGTACAGCCGCAGCCGGCGGCGCTCCTGGAGGTACAGGACGGAGGTGACGATCTCGCGGAGCTTGTCGACCGGGGTCTGGAACAGCTCGTCGCGCGGGTAGGTCTCCAGGATCTGGAGGAGGTCGCGGCCGTCGTGGCTGGAGGGGGCGAAGCCGGCCTCGTCGAGGACCTGGGTGACCTTGCGGCGGATGACCGGGACGCGGCGCACCGACTCGGTGTAGGCGGCGGAGGAGAACAGGCCGAGGAAGCGGCGCTCGCCGACCACGTTGCCGTCGGCGTCGAACTTCTTCACGCCGACGTAGTCGAGGTACGAGGGGCGGTGCACCGTGGAGCGGCTGTTGGCCTTGGTCAGCACCAGCAGGCGGTGCTCGCGGGCCTTGGCGCGGGCGTCGGCGGGCAGCCGGTTGAAGGACGGGGACACCGGGTGGCCGTCCTCCTTGCCGCTGTGCAGCGGGTCGGAGCGCAGGATGCCGAGGCCGGTGCCGGGCACGGCGGCGAGGGCGTCGCCGTCGACGAGGTTGTACTCGCGGTAGCCGAGGAAGGTGAAGTGGTCGTCGGAGAGCCAGCGCAGCAGCTCGCGGGCCTCTTCGAGCTCGAACTCGCGCAGGTCCGGCGCGGTGGGCTCGTTCGGCAGCTCGTCGGCGATGCGCAGCGCGGCGTCGCGCATCTTCTCCCAGTCCTCGACGGACTCGCGGACGTCGGACAGGACGCGCAGCAGGTCGGCGGTGATCTGCTTGAGGTCGGCCTTGTCGGTCTCGCGGTCGATCTCGACGTGGATCCAGGACTCGACGAGGGAGTCGTGCGGGCGGGCGGTCCGGGGACCGTGGGCGTCGCAGTCGGGGCCGAGGATCTCGATCAGCTTGCCGGTGACGTCACGGCGCACGACGACCTGCGGGTGGATCACGACGTGGATGCCGCGGCCCTGGCGGGACAGTTCGTTGGTGACGGAGTCCACGAGGAAGGGCATGTCGTCGGTGACGACCTCGACCACGGAGTGGCTGGAGGTCCAGCCGTTCTCCTCGACCGTGGGCGTGTGCACGCGCACGTTCGCGGTGCCCTGCGGCCGGTTCTCGGCGAGCCGGTAGTGGGAGAGTGCCGCACCGAACACGTCGACCGGGTCCCGGTCGACGAGGTCCTCGGGGGCGGTGTGCAGGTAGTAGCGCTGGAGGTAGGCGAGCGTCGATCCCCTTTCGGGACGCTCCCCTTGCTCGGACCCAGTCGGAAGTAGCCCCCCGGCCGGGCTGTTCTCAGCTACCCGTGCCGCCCGCGCGAGCAGCTCGGCCTTTGCTTCGTCCAGCTTGGTCTGCATGTCCTCTGGCTCCTGTCGCGCGCCGTTGCGTGACGTAGGTGAAGGAAGGAATGACACAGCGCCGCCCTGGGGCGGTGGGTGCGTCCGGATTCTGTGTCGACGCCTGGGCGTCGGGAAAACCGACCGGGAGGGATTCGGCCATGATCGGCAGGATGTCCCGGCGGTGGGGACCAGCGAGGGCCCGGGCACGGATGTGCGCCGGGCGCGGGCCGGGGGCGTCCGTGCCCCCGATGACTATCGCGCTGATCACGGGTCAAGGCTATCTCGCCCCACCCCCCGGTCGTCATTGACAGCATCTGTACAAATCCCGGGGGGAAACCTGGACACTCTGGCCAGCGACGTGGCCGGACCGGCCGTGCCGGTCCCTATCCGGCCAGCTCGCGGGCGGTGGCGACGGCCTCGGCCAGGGTGTCGACGACGGGCACGCCCGCGGCTTCGAGACTGGTCCGGCTGTGCGAACCGCCCGTGTACAGCACGGCCCGTGCGCCCACGTGCGCGGCGGCGAGCGCGTCGTCCACGGCGTCACCGATGAGGACCGTCCGTCCGGCGGTCACTCCGGCGGGCTCCATGGCGGCCATATGGCGTACGAGGTGTCCCGCCTTGGTGGTGTGGGAGGGTCCGGTGCGGCCGTCGACGCGCAGGAAGTGCCCGTCTATGCCGTGCGTGCGCACCAGCGGCACGAGCTTGTCGTGGGGTGCGAGGGACAGCAGGGACTGGGTGAGTCCGTCGGCCTGCCAGCCGCGCAGCAGTTCCAGCGCGCCCTCGGCGAGGCCGGCCGCGTCGGCGGCCGCCCAGTAGTGCCGGTGGAAGGTCTCGTCCATGACGAGCCATTCCTCCTCGGTGGGCAGCCGGCCCATGAGGCGCTCGTAGAACTTCGGGACCGGTACGACGTACAGGTCGCGGTACGTCTCCAGGGTGATCGGCGCGAAGCCGAACTCCGCGAAGGAGGCGTTGGTCGCGACGATGACGGCGTCGATGTCGTGCAGCAGCGTGCCGTTCCAGTCCCAGACGATGTGGGCTCCGCCGCCGCTCACGTCAGCAGCCCCGGAATCTCCTGGACGCCGAACCACAGCAGCTCGTGGTCCTCGGCGCCGTCGACGGTGAAGCGGGCGTCGTCGTCCCCGGCGTCGGCGGCCGGGAGCGCCGCGGCGGCCGCGGCGACGTCCTCGGTGGCGTCGTCGGCGTCGACGTGTACGGCGGCGGCCACCTTGAGCCGTACGGCGGCGGCGAGGGCGACCTGGCCCAGGGTGGCCTCGTCGACGCCGGGGACCGCGGAGGCGGCCTTGTCGTCGACGTCCACGGCGACCACGACCCGTCGGCGGGGGGCGTCCGCGTCGGCCGCCAGGAGGCGCAGGGAGGCCTCGGCGGCGCGGCTGAGGGCGGCGTACTCCAGCTCCTCGATGTCGTCCGAGACGTACCACTCCCGCAGCCCGGGGGTCACCGCGTAGGCGCGGAGCGGGGCGGGCCCCAGCTCGCCCGCCTTGTGCGCCTCGGCGAGGCCGGGGAGTGTCAGGGGGACGTACACGCGCATGGCCGGCTGCTTTCGGTAGGCGGAAACGCCCTCAGGATACGACCGCCACCCCGCGGGCCGGATCCCCCAGGGTGCGCGGGCCCCGGATCTCGATCGCCGCGCAGCGCCAGCGCAGGTCCGGGCCCTGTTCCAGGCGGAAGGCCATCGCCGAGACGCGGTCGCCGGTGGCGATGCGGGCGAAGGCCTCGATGACCCCCGGGCCGGGGTGGAAGCGGCCGCAGTGGCGCAGGACGGGCCGGGGGCGGCCCAGCGGGGGCCCGGTGGGGGCCAGGTCGGCCAGCTGCTCGTAGGCCGGGCCCACCGTGAGGCCCAGCAGCGAGTGGACGGGCCGCTGGCCGCTCAGCACCGCCAGGAGGCGCTCGGCGAACCAGTCGTGCGGTCCGGGCCGGCGGCGGGCCCGCGGGGTGCCGGCCGGGCGGCGCGAGTCGCGCCGCCCGGCGGGGCGGGTGCGGGTCGGGCTCTTGGTGGTGTCCATGGCGATTCCCCCGTACGGGCCGGGCCCGGCGGTGGTACCGGGCGGTAACTCGACGCGTTTTTTCTACGACCGCCGATCACCCTCCGCAACCACACCGGCCCTCCCGACCCCCACCACCCCCACACCACCTATCCGGGTGACCCACCGCTCCCCGAGACCCCCGGAGGCAGCCGCTGAGCCCGCTCCCCCGGAGCGCGGGGCCCGTCCACCACCCCCCGATGGGCGACCCCCACTCACCCAACCGGCGGCACCCGTCCCACCGGACCCGGCCCCGCCAATTCCAGCCCCGCCGGCGTTTGAGGCGCGGGGGTCCGGGGGCGGAGCCCCCGGCAGCGGCGCCGCACCCGCCGCGCGCGACGCGACGCAACGCGGCCGGGGGCGGGCACCCCACGCGGTCCCGCCCCCGCCCGGGGGGGTGGTGGGGACACCCCCA
>NZ_JBEXKC010000166.1:0-7446 GCF_040609475.1 Streptomyces sp. NPDC004667
CGCCGACACCCCCTACGTCGGCGACACTTTCAACGACCGCGCCTCCTCCCTCAAGGTCGAACGCCTCTGACCGCGGCCGACCTGCCGACGGCAGCGGCACGACCGCCCCGACCCGGCGCAGCTCGCCGCGGTCGTCGAGCTGGGCCCGGCAGCCGGGCCGTGGCCCCCGCCACCACATCCACGGCCGGATGGCCGGCACAACAGCCACCACCTGGTCCTGACGTGGCGAAGCCCCGGCCACCGCGCTGCGCCGGGAAAGGCGGAGGCACACGGCCCGGACCGTACGACCGCCTGCCCGGCCGGATCGGCCACGCCCACGCCGTCGGCGAGCAGGACTGCCAGGCCGGGCGTCCGCGCTGGTCCTCCCGCTTGCCGCTGCGGGAAGCGGTTGCACTCAGGTGGCGGTCGCGGAGCAGGTCACCTCATTCGAGTGAGGGCCCCGCTGCGCCGCCGGTCTCAGGCGCATACGAACGACATCATGCCCGCATGATCACCTCTCGTCTTCGCCCCGTCCGGCGTATGCGCGCGGCCTGGGCCACCGGCCTGGCCGCCATCGGCGTACTCACCCTCACCACCGTTCCCTCCCATGCCGCCGATCCGACGGGCACGCCCGCCTCGGTTCGGACCGTTGCCGAGCCGCACTGCGGCGGCGAGTGGACCGACTACCGTGACAGCAACCAGGACCGGCGGATGAAGAGCTGGCTCTGCTTCTACGACAGCGGCGACGGCGGTGTCTACCCGACCCTGTGGACCGAGTGCGGCTGGTGGAAGATCATCGGCTGGGCCGCGCCGCCGAACGGCTGCCGGATCTGGGAGCCCAGCTCCTACGAGATCACCTTCCCCGACGGCACGAAGACCAAGGACGCCGTCTTCCCCGGGGCCTCCGGAAGCGACAAGGCGGCCACCAACGGTGCGTCCTACCCCTGCCAGAGCGGCCCCTGGAAGCTCTGGTCCTACTACGGAGTCCAGATGAAGGACGTCCTCGGGAACTGGGGCAGCAGCGTGGCTGCCACCCACGAGGTCACCATCGACGTCACCTGTCCCTGATCCGGCGCGAGCACCCCGGCGGACACCCCCGTCCGGGGGCCGCACCCGTGGGGTTGCGGTGGAACGGGAGCCGGCCACCGTCGTGGAGGCCGGCGGGCCGTCAGGAACTGAGGTACCGGACGGGGTGGTCAGTACGCGCGGCATGGCGCCGAGCAGGCGGCCCTCGAGCTCACCGGGCGGGCCCTGCTCCCAGGCACCGTTGTCCCCCGGCCCGGCCTTCAACCGGACGCCCAGGCCCTGCTCTCCCTCCGGGCCACGGGCGACGTCGGCCATGCGGGCCGCGAGCAGCGGCTAGGAGGGCGGTCTCCCGCTCGGAGCCGATGTAGTCCTTGGTGATGTTCACCAGCCGGCTGTTGGCGCCGCGGTGTTGCCGAGCTGTTCCAGGGCGGCGGGCCGGTCGGACAGGCCAGGTCCTCGGGGGCGCCCAGCCTCGGGGGCAGCGGCGGCTGGCATCCGCGCTCACCGCCACCAGCTCCGCGGCCGGATGAGGCGTTGCGGGGTGTTCCGTTGCGCAGGGCCGTGACCGATGCCGCGCCTTCGCAGTTGATCAACCTTGCAGGACACCGAGACCCGCCCGCGGTCTCCCACCGCTCCCTACGACGACTTACGAGGCCTCCCCATGAGCACCTGGACCAAGACGATCGCCCGCGCCGCCACCACGGCGGCCTGCGCCGCGCTGCTCACCGCAGCGCTCGCCACCCCCGGCAACGCAGCCGCGATGCCCGCCGACAACGAGTACCAGATGTTCTTCAACAACCTCGGTGACGGCGTCTTCGATTCCACCCAGGCCATCGGTCTGCAGCCCAACCACGCCGTCGTCCTGACCTGATCCGTCGCTTGAGCCACACGGCCTGCGCCACCACCCGTCTACGGGACCAACCACCGAATCCCCCGCGCGCAGGTTCATCACGACCGGGCAGGGCTCCATCGGGTGTCTCGGCCGGGTGTACCGAGCCGCTGCCCGGGACCGCATCGGCCTCCCGGCCGGAGTCGGTGCAGTCCCTGGCGACGGGGCCACCGGTCGGCGGCGCTACCTCTTGCCGGTGACCTTCAGCGGCCAGGTGACCCGTCCCAGGGTCTGCGTCCCGGTGACGTTGGTCTTCGTTCCGTGCTTCCTGAAGCAGTCGCGCCTGTCGTCCTTCGGCACGGCAAGGCACGGCTCGTGGGTGGCGACGACCTGCACCAGCCTGCTCACCCACCGCCCGCCGCTCTGCTTCACGTCGCCGATCTCCCACTCCTCACAGTGCTCGTCCTTCACCTTCTTGGCGTCACAGGTGTAGTCGGACTCGGTGGAGCCGTGCGTGGTCACCCCGCACGGGGTGAACGTCTCCTCGAACTTCCCATCGGCGTCCGGGAACACCGTGACCGGCGCACCCCGCAGCACGCCCATAGCCTGATCCGTACCCACGCTCAGCCGGACCTCCTGGGAGTGGAGGGTGCTGCCGTCCTTCGCCTTCGACACCACGTCCGGGACGAAGCCCCGACCCCGAACCGTCAGCGTGAAACACGACTTGTCGTCCTCCACCTCCACCGCACCCACAGGCGCCACCCGCTCCAGCACCGGACCCGCCGGAGCAGCCCCGTCGCGCACCTGGGCGGACGACTCACGCGAGCGCTTGCAGGGGCAGGACGGCCTGGCACGACGGCCGGGGTGCTGGGAACGGCGACGCCCCAGACCGCGGCAGCCGCAGGGGGTCGGCTGCTTGGGCGGGTGTGCTCTGCCACCGCTCAGGCGCGCGCCGCGACGATGAAGGGATCTCTCCTGCACGCTGCCAGGACATCAGGCGCTGGGTGGCTTCAGCCGGCGGGGGGCGCCGCTGTCGCCGTGTATACGTTCTGTGCACAGGTCCAGGAGGTCGGTCCGGTCGGCGATGGGCCAGCCCCTGGCGGCCGCGGTCGAGCACAGGCCGTCCCGCGGTTCGAAGGCGATGGCCGTCCCGACCATCTCGAAGATCTGCGCGTCCGAGGGGGAGTTGCCGATCGCCAGTGATCCGCGCAGGTCGAGCTCCCAGCCCGCGGTGAGAGCGAGCAGCGCTGCCCGCTTGCCGTCCGCGAGCGCGGGTGCGTAACGCAGTGCGCCGGTCGGCCTGCCGTTTCGGGTCGCGCGCTGTGTGCCCAGGGCGGTGTCGATGCCCAGGTCGGTGGCGGCGAGCTGGATGATCTCGTGCGGGCTGCCCGAGATCAGCACGGTCCGGAATCCCTTCTCGTGCAGCAGGGTGATCAGCGGGGCGGTGAAGGGGAAGACCGTGCGGCTGGCCTCGTTCCAGACGTGGCGGGCGAGCAGGAGAGCGGCGTCGCAGGGCACGCCGGCCATCGCCTGGGCGTAGAGCCTGTACACGGTCTTGACCGCGTTCTCCAGGTCCATCTCGCCGTCGGCATATCTGCGGATGGTGGCCAGTGCCCGGGCGATGGCCTGCGCATCGCCGACACCGGTCACGGCCGCCCGCCGCAGCAGGTCCGCTCCCAGGGTGCCGGGCAGCAGGGTCCCGTCCATGTCCAGCACCGCGATCCTTACCCCGCTCACCTTCGCGTCGTGCCGTTCAAGGCGGCGGGCAGGGCTCGGGCGGCGACGGGAGGCCACTGCCAGGGGTCGGGGCCGAGGCCGCAGAGCAGCTCGACGGTGCGGCGGCTCCACGGGGAGATGTCCTGGGTGCCGTCGAGGACGTCGGCGGCGAACCGCTCCCAGGAGACCCATCGGGTTTCGGCGACTTCCTCCGGGTTGGGGGTGGGGGCGGTGGCCAGTGCGGCTCGGAGTACCGGGCCGATCTCGTTCTCGACGACCCCGTTGTCCATCACCGCCCGGTAGCGGACCGTCGGCACGACGATGTCCATGTGGCGTGCGGTGGTGCCGAGTTCGTGGTGCAGGCGCCGGTCCACGGAGTCGAACAGCGCCTCGCCGGGCAGCGGGTGGCCGCAGCAGCTATTGGTCCAGGCACCGGGCCATGTCGTCTTCGTCAAGGCCCGCCGGGTCAGGAGGAACCGGCCCGCCTCGTCGAAGACGTAGCAGGTGAAGGCCAGGTGCAGAGGGGTGTCCTGGTGGTGGCTGGCCATCTTTGGTGCCGTGCCTGTCGCCTCGCCGGCCTCGTTGACCAGGATGATGAGTTCGTCCTCGGTGACGGTTCCCACGGGGGCTCCTTCAACGCAGGTCATCGGCAGGGTCGACCGCGTGCTCGGTGGGATGTCCAGGCCACGCCGAAGACGTGAAGGGCGACGCCACCGCCGAGACGACGGTCCGAAGATCCCCGCTGTCCTCAGCGGCCGGCCGCAACCGCGTGAGCGCCACATCCACCTCCTCAGCCCGCCGGCGCAGCTGTGTCTGGGCCCAGTCACGCCCTCCCGCCTCCTCGATCAGCCGCACCGCAAGCGCTGTTTCCTCGGAGGTGAAGGCTTCAGGACGCAGGTAGAGGTCGCGCAGCCGCGCACCCGCATCGGTGCCGGACGTCAGCGCAGCGACAACGGGACCGGACCGCTTGCGGCCCGACAGGTCGGTGCGGCCGGCCTTGCCGGACGCCTCTGCCTCATGGCTCCAGATACCGATCATGTCGTTGCGGATCTGGTAGCAGACGCCGAGGTTGACGCCGACCGTGCGATACAGCGCCAGGCGCTCCTCCGGCTCGCCGATCGCCGACGCTCCCATCACACAGGCCGTGCCCAGGGCCTCGCCCGTCCTCATCCGGGCTCCGTCCAGGTAGTCGTCGAGCGTCACGTCCCGCCGTTCTTCGGCGGCCGTGTCCATGAACTGTCCCTCGTTCATCAGCCGTACCGCACGGTTGTACTCCGCCAGCAACGGCGAGCCGGCGAGCTCGGCGACCGCAGTGCAGTACAGGACACACCCGGCGTACAGGGCGGGCCCGGAACCGAACTGCGTCCAAGCCGCCGGACGCCCGCGCCGCCCGGTGTCCCGGTCGGTGACATCGTCGTGCAGCAACACCGCATCCAACATCATCGACAGCGCCACGGCACCCCGCTTGGCGCCCTCCGGACCCTCCTCCAGTCGGCCGGCACCGGACTGCGCACACAGCAAAGCCATCACCGAGGGGAGGAAACGACCGTTGGGCCGTGTGGGCCGTCCCTCCAGGTCCCACCATCCCGCGTGATAGCCGATCAGCCGCCGTACCTCGGACGGAACGTCCTCCACAGCCGCCTGATATCGGGGAACCACCACTTCGCGGGCACCCGCGATCAACTCCTGCGCCGAACGCATTCCGGCAGCAGCCCCATGCACCATCGTCATGGACCGACACTTCCCCAAGGTCACCCCGACTACTCGGGAACCGAACCCCGAACCCCGAACCCCGAACCAAGCACCGAGCACCGAGCACCGAGCACCGTCAGCACGCCGCTGTACGCCGCCCGGTGGCCCGGCAGTCATCGGCCCCGGCCCGAGATCCGGGCGGGCGCCGGGGCCGGATCGGAAATGGCTGAGGCAGGCTCCGGCGCGACGCCGGACGGGCCGCGGACACGGCGTACGGGCTGGGGGTAGGGCGGGCGGTGCGGACCCCGGCCGTGGCCACGGGTCGGCCGCCTCTCCGGCCGCCGGTGCGGCAGCGCCCTGCTGGGCCACGAGGCGGCGACTGCCCGGTCGAAGCCGATGCCCTGACCGTGCGCGGTGGTGTGGAACCCCGCGACGTGAGCGCTGCGGGGTCCAGGAGGGCCGACCGGGTGGTGTTCGCCGGGCCGGGGACACGCGGACTGCGTCGCATGCCAGGCCCGCCGGCACCGTCGCATTGACGAGCTCGGCCGTACCGGCCGGTGCCAGCATCGCGGATCCGGGCGTCGCTGGCATCGACCGGGGCGTAGACGCCCTTGGCGGCCTGCGGGAAGAATGGAGTCGGGTCTCCTACGGCTCTGTGCTGCAGCACCGGCTGTCCGTCAAGGGCGGTCGGGCCCGGCCGCCCATCGGGGCAGCAGAGGGGCTCGTCACCTGCCGCCCTCCAGGTACCAGACGCCTGACGTCATGATGTTGGCCATGTTCCTCGTCCGGACCGCGGGGCCCGCTTTGTAGACGGCGATGGGGTTCCCGTCACCGTCCACCACGACAAGCTCCGCGGGGACAGCGCTTCCGCCTGTCGCCCGCAGGACCGTCACACCGTTGAGCTCCGTCAGGGCCAGCGTCGCCGCGTCGGCGTCGTGAGCCGGTGCGGGGGCGCTGTCACCGCGTTCGGCACCGGGATTTCGAGCGGCCATACCGCGGCCTCCATGAACGTTGCGGCGGCCGGTCCGCCACATGATCCGGATCCTAGATCTCCGCGTCGCACGCACGCCTGCGCAACGCCCGGGAGCTCCGTCGGTCGTGGTCGGCTGTGCGCTGGGAGCCCGGCGAGCCCGGGGTCCGGGCCCGGATCTACGCCGACGTCCTGCGCCCGGGGCGGGACGGCCCGAAGCCACAGTACCTGGACAACCCTCCTCGTTGCGGACTTGCCCAGGGCAGCGTCGCCTACACCGGCGTGTGGACAGTCATCTCTTCGCCTCAGCTCACTGACTACATCGGCGGCCGAGACATCGACCACCTGGTGTTCCGGGCCATCTCGGCCATCGCCGGCCCCACTCTGTTCTGGGCCTTCATCGGCCTCGGCACCGGGCTGAGCAAGACGGGCTGGGCGGCCGGACTCCGCAAACACCGGCATCCTCGCGACCCTCACCTTCGGGTACTCCTCGCCTCCTCCGACGGCCACGGCTTCGACTACTGGCTGTTCCTCGCCATGATCGTCGCCGCCACCCTCGGCGCCTTCTGCGTGACTCCCTACGCTCTCGTCCGCGGCGCCGTCGGGCGCCGTGGACCCTCCGAGCCGGGGCCAAGGACGCCCTACGGCCCCGGCCTACGACGGCCCCTCGGCCGCCACACCCCACCTACCGGCGAACTCCTCCAGGGCACGGCACTGCTGTTCCCCGCAGGCGATCGAGGACGTCGCGGTCGATGTACGGGTCGACGGCGGCGAGGACCAAACGCTGGAGTTCATCCGGCTCCAGCGCCTCCGCCTCCCACTGGACCGGATATTCGACGTCGAAGCTCTGGTTTCGCTTCCCGCCGGTGGGGCGGTCGCGGCCACGGACCGGCGTTCCGTTGTTCCGGTGCGCTCAGCGAGCGGTCAGCGAGTAGGCCGGCAATGGCGTGTTACCGCACTCCTTCGCCAGGGACCGAAGCGCATCCGCCTGGCTCATTACCAGGTCCCGTACCGTTTTCGGCAGCTCGGCCATCCGATCGACGTTGTCGAGCAGTGTCGCGCAGGCTTCCACCTCCCAGTCGCCGTCCTGTAGGGCGGTTGTGTCCGCGGCCTGTATCGGGGCGGGGTGCCAGCCTGTGGCCGGGAGGATCCGGAGAAGGCTTTCCTGCGAGAACGGCGTGCGCACGTTGCCTTCGCCCCGAGACCCGCTCGCCTCTATCTGGCCCTGGATCAG
>NZ_JBEXKC010000167.1:0-7314 GCF_040609475.1 Streptomyces sp. NPDC004667
TGCGAGTGCAAAGGCAGCTCCCAGGTGTCCACGGCGTAGTGCGGTCGCATGCCGTGCGCTTCGTACAGCCCGAGTGCGCCGGTTTCGTTGGCGGTCCTCGACGTGGACGAACTCCTCGTCCGCACCGTCTCCGAAGAACAGCTCGCCGCCGCCGCGGGCCCCGCGGGCGCCCTGCGGAGCGGATCCCTCCACGAGGTGACCTGGCCGCGGCAGCACACCGCCGCGGCCCCGCCCGGACGCCGCATCGCCGTCGTCGGCGAGGACCACGCCAAGGTCCTCGCCGCCCTGGAGATCACCGGCGGCCACGGCGACTGGTACCCCGACCTGGCCGCGCTGTTCGCCGACACCGACGCCGCCACCCCCGACAGCGTCGTCGTCTCCTTCCCCCAGCACCCCCGCCCCGAGGCCGCGACCGCCCACGCCGTCACCCACCGGACCCTCGACCTCGCCCGGACCTGGCTGGACGCCCCCGAACGGTACGCGCACACCGCCCTCACCGTCGTCACCCGCGGAGCCGTCGCCACCGCCCCCGACGAGCACGTCACCGACCCGGCCACCGCCACCCTGTGGGGCCTGATCCGCTCCGCCCAGTCCGAGGAACCCGGCCGCTTCGCCCTCCTCGACCTGGACCCGGCCGCCGTCGACGGCACCGCCCTGACCGCCGCCCTGGCCGACGCCGAACCCCAGCTCGCCGTCCGCGGCGCCGCCGTCCGAGCACCCCGGCTGGCCCGCGCCGGCACCACCGACCCCCGTACGGACCTCCTCGTACCGGACGCCGGCACCACCGCCTGGCGGCTCGCCACCGACGGCGGCGGCACCCTCGAAGGCCTGCGCCTCGCCCCCGCCCCCGACACCCTGGCCCCCCTGGAGGAAGGCCAGGTACGGATCTCCGTACGGGCCGCCGGCATCAACTTCCGCGACACCCTCATCGCGCTGGGCATGTACCCCGGCGAAGCGGCCGTCATGGGAGCGGAGGGCGCCGGCGTCGTCACCGAGGTCGGACCCGGCGTGAGCACCCTCACCCCCGGAGACCGCGTCCTCGGCATGTGGACCGGCGGATTCGGCCCCTACGCCGTCGCCGACCACCGCATGGTCGCCCCGGTCCCGGCCGGCTGGACCTACGCCGAAGCCGCCTCCGTCCCCGCCGTGTTCCTCACCGCCCACTACGCGCTGACCCGCCTGGCCCGGGCCACCCCCGGCCAGTCCCTGCTCGTCCACGCGGCCGCCGGCGGCGTCGGCATGGCCGCCCTGCAACTGGCCCGCCACCTCGGCCTCACGGTCCACGCCACCGCGAGCACCGGAAAGTGGGACACCCTGCGCGGCCTCGGCCTCACCGACGACGCCATCGCCGACTCCCGCACCACCGGCTTCGCCGACGCCTTCCTCGCCCGCACCGCGGGCCGCGGCGTCGACATCGTCCTCAACTCCCTCGCCGGGGAATTCGTCGACGCCTCCCTGCGCCTCCTGCCCCGCGGCGGCCACTTCCTCGAACTGGGCAAGGCCGACGTCCGCGACCCGCAGACCATCGCCACCGCCCACCCCGGCACCCACTACCAGGCCTTCGACCTCGTCCAGGCCGGCCCCGAAACGGTCGGGGAGATGCTCCGCGAACTCCTCGCCCTGTTCGAGGCGGGCGTGCTGCGGCCCCTGCCGCTGACCGTCCACGAGGTCCGCCACGCCCGCGAGGCGTTCCGCACCCTCAGCCAGGCCCGCCACACCGGAAAGCTCGTCCTGACCATGCCGCCCGCCTTCGGGCCCCACGGCACGGTCCTCGTCACCGGGGGCACCGGCACCCTCGGCAGCGCCGTCGCCCGCCACCTCGTCACCGCACACGGCGTACGCCACCTCGTCCTCGCCGGCCGCCAGGGCCCCGAAGCCGAAGGCGCCGCCGAACTCGCCGACGAACTCGCCCAGCTCGGCGCCCGCGTCACCGTACGGGCCTGCGACGCGGCCGACCGCGACCAGCTCGCCGCGCTGCTCGCCGCCGTCCCCGCCGCCCACCCGCTGACCGCGGTCGTCCACACCGCCGGCGTCCTCTCCGACGCCACCCTGGCCACCCTCACCCCCGAAACCCTCGACACCGTCCTGCGTCCCAAGGTCGACGCCGTACTCCACCTGCACGACCTCACCAAGGACCTCGACCTGTCGGCGTTCGTCCTCTACTCCTCCTCGTCCGCGCTGTTCGGCAGCCCCGGCCAGGGCGGCTACGCGGCGGCCAACGCCTTCCTCGACGCGTTCGCCGACCACCGCCGCTCCCTGGGACTGCCCGGCGTCTCCCTCGCCTGGGGCCTGTGGGCCGGCAACAGCCGCATGGCCGGCCACCTCGACCAGAGCGGCATGCACCGCCGTCTCGCCCGGGGCGGCGTCCTGCCCCTCACCGACGCCGAGGGACTCGCGCTCTTCGACGCCGCCCAGACCCTCGACACCCCCCTCCAGGTCCCGATCCGCCTCAACCCGGCAGCCCTGCGCGCCGCCGGACCCGTCCCCCCGTTCCTCAGCACCCTCGTCGGCGCGACCGACGCCCCCGGCGGCCCCCGGCAGACCGGCGGTCCCACCGGCACCCTCGCCGACCGCCTGCCCGGCGTGCCCGCCGAGGAACAGGAGGAACTGCTCCTGGACGCCGTACGCGCCCACGCCGCGGCCGTCCTCGGCCACGGCGGCCCCGAGGGCATCACCGTCGACCGCGCCTTCAAGGAACTCGGCTTCGACTCCCTCACCGCCGTCGAGATGCGCAACCGGCTCGCCGCCGACACCGGACTGCGGCTGGCCGCGACCCTGGTCTTCGACCACCCCACCCCGGTGGCCCTCGCCGCACACCTGCACCGCGCCCTCGCCCCGCGGGACGACACCGCGGCCACCCCGGCCGCCGACGCCCGCGGCACCTCCGTCATGGCGGAACTCGACCGCCTGGAGGCCCTCTTCGGATCCCTGTCCGGCCAGACCGCGCACGGCGCCGCGGGCCCCGACGAAGCCGCCCACAAGGAGATCGCCAACCGGCTCGCGGCCCTCACCGGCCTGTGGAACGGCATCGGCGGCACGAACGGCACGAACGGCACGAACGGCACCACCGGGGGCACCGGGCCCTCGGACCCCGGCGGATCCGTCGCCGTGTCCCTGGAGGACGCCGACGACGACGAGATCTTCGCATTCATCGACGAGCGGTTCTGAACCGCACAGCACGTGACGGGTGACGAGACATGGCGAACGAAGACAAGCTCCGCGAATACCTGAAGCGGGCCACGACCGAACTGCACCGCACCAGCGAACGCCTCAAGGACCTGGAATCCCAGGCCCACGAGCCGATCGCGATCGTCGGCATGGCCTGCCGCTTCCCCGGCGGCGTCGACAGCCCCGAGGCCCTGTGGCAGCTGGTCTCCTCCGGCACCGACGCGGTCTCCCCCTTCCCGGGCGACCGCGGCTGGGACGTCGAGGGCCTCTACGACCCCGACCCCGACGCGGCCGGCCGCTCCTACTGCCGCGAAGGCGGATTCCTGGACGCGGCGGGCGCCTTCGACCCCGCCTTCTTCGGCATCTCCCCGCGCGAGGCGGTGGCCATGGACCCCCAGCAGCGGCTGCTGCTGGAAACCTCCTGGGAGGCCCTCGAACGGGCCGGAGTCGACCCCCGGTCCCTGCACGGCAGCCGCACCGGCGTGTTCGTCGGCGCCTGGGACGGCGGCTACACCTCCGGCGTCCACGCACCGTCCGCCCAGCTCGAAGGCGACCTGCTCACCGGCAGCGTCGTCAGCTTCACCTCCGGCCGCATCGCCTACACCCTCGGCCTGGAAGGCCCCGCGGTGACCGTCGACACGGCCTGCTCGTCCTCCCTGGTCGCCCTGCACCAGGCCGCCCAGTCCCTGCGCCGCGGCGAGTGCGACCTCGCCCTGGCGGGCGGCGTCACCGTCATGTCGACACCCGCCGTCTTCGTCCAGTTCTCCCGCCAGCGCGGTGTGGCCACCGACGGCCGCTGCAAGGCCTTCTCGGACTCCGCGGACGGCTTCGGCCCCGGGGAGGGAGCCGGGATCCTGCTCGTCGAACGGCTCTCCGACGCCGTGCGCAAGGGACACCGCGTCCTGGCCGTCCTGCGCGGCTCCGCCGTCAACCAGGACGGCGCCAGCAACGGCCTCACCGCGCCCAGCGGCGCCGCCCAGCAGCGCGTCATCCGCCAGGCGCTCGCCGACGCCCAGATCACCGCCGCCGACGTCGACGCGGTCGAAGCCCACGGCACCGGCACGAAGCTGGGCGACCCGATCGAGGCCCAGGCCCTCATGGACACCTACGGCAGCGCCCGAGGGGGCGAACACCCTTTGTGGCTGGGGTCGTTGAAGTCGAACATCGGGCATGCGCAGGCGGCTGCGGGTGTGGGTGGTGTCATCAAGATGGTGATGGCGCTGGAGCACGGTGTGCTGCCGCGGACCTTGCACGTGGGTGTTGCGTCTTCGGAGGTGGATTGGGAGGCGGGTGCGGTTGAGCTGCTGGCCGAGGAGCGTGTGTGGCCCGAGGTGGGGCGTGTGCGGCGTGCGGGGGTGTCGTCGTTCGGTGTGAGTGGGACGAACGCGCACGTGATCCTGGAGCAGGCTCCGTCGGTGACGGAGGACGTGCCCGAGGGGACGCGTGAGCTGCCGGTCGTTCCGCTGGTGGTGACCGCCCGGTCCGAAGCCGCCCTGCACGCCCAGGCCGAACGCCTGCGCAACCACATGGATCGGGAGCCCGCACCGCGTCCGCTGGACGTGGCGCGAAGCCTGGTCACGGGCCGTTCGATGCTGGAACACCGCCGGGTGGTCCTCGGCGGCACCACCATCCAGGGCGTGAACGGCGAGACCGGCCGTCGGGTGCTGGTGTTTCCGGGGCAGGGGACGCAGTGGGTGGGGATGGGTGCGGAGCTGTTCGCTTCCTCACCCGTTTTCGCGGGGCGGCTGCGGGAGTGTGCTGATGCTCTGGCGCCGTTCGTGGACTTCGACGTGGTCCAGGTGGTGCGGGAGGGGCGTTCGCTGGAGCGGGTGGACGTGGTCCAGCCCGTGACGTGGGCGGTGATGGTTTCTCTCGCCGAACTGTGGCGTTCCCTCGGACTGGTGCCGGACGCCGTCGTCGGGCATTCGCAGGGCGAGATTGCCGCTGCTGCCGTGTCGGGTGCGTTGTCTCTCGGGGATGCGGCGCGGGTGGTGGCGCTGCGCGCGCAGGTGATCGGGCGTGAGTTGGCCGGTCTGGGTGGCATGGCGTCGATTCCGCTGCCCCTGACGGCAGTTGAGGCGCGGCTCGAAGCCTGGACGGGTCGGTTGGGTGTGGCTGCGGTGAACGGGCCGTCGAGCACCGTCGTGGCGGGGGATGCGGATGCGGTGGCCGCGTTCGTCGCGGAGGCCGTGGAGGAAGGCATCCGGGCCCGTCAGGTGCCCGTCGACTACGCCTCGCACTCCGCGCACGTCGAGCGGATCGAGGCCGAGCTGCTGGAGGTGCTCGGGCCGATTGCCCCGCGTAAGGCGGAGATCCCGTTCTACTCGACCGTGACCGGGGGCCTCCTCACGGAGACCCTCCTCGATGCCGGGTACTGGTACCGCAACCTGCGCCATCCCGTCCGTTTCGAGGACACCGTCAAGGTCCTCCTCGACAACGGCTTCGCCACCTTCGTCGAGTCCAGCGCGCACCCCGTCCTCACCATGGGCATCCAGGAGACCGCAGAGGCCCTCGGCGTTCACACCGTCACCACCACCGGCTCGCTGCGCCGTGACGAAGGCGGACTGCAGCGCTTCCTGACGTGCGCCGCCGAGCTCTTCGTACGCGGCACCGACATCGACTGGGCGCAGCTCTTCGCAGGCACCGGCGCCCGCCCCGTCGACCTGCCCACCTACGCCTTCCAGCGCACCCACCACTGGCTGCCCGCGGCCCCCGCCCCCGCCGCCCGCGCCGGCGCCGACGGGCCGGAGTCCCTCGGCTACCGCGTCGGCTGGCACAGCCTGCGGGGTGACGACACCGCCGCCCGGCTGGCCGGTCGCTGGCTGGTCGTCCTGCCCGACTCCCCGGCCGGCTCCGCCCGCGCGGAATCCGCCCGGCAGGCCCTCACCGGACTCGGGGCGGCCGTCGAGACCCTCGCCATCGATCCCGTCCACGCCGACCGCTCCCTCCTGCGGGCCCACCTCGCCGAGGCCGCCGCCCGCCCCGACGCCGAGCCGCTCACCGGAGTCCTGTCGCTGCTCTCCCTCACCCCCGGCGAGCACCCCGGCCACCCGGGCGTCCCCCTCGGCCTCACCGCCACCCTCACCCTGGCGCAGGCCGCCGCGGACGCCGGGACCGAGGCCCGGCTGTGGGCCGTGACCACCGGCGCGGTCGCCGTGTCGCCCGCCGAGTCCCCCTCGCCCGTACAGGCCCAGACCTGGGGTCTGGGGCGGGTCGCCGCGCTGGAACTGCCCTCCCAGTGGGGCGGTCTCGTCGACCTGCCCGCCGAGCCCGACGCCCGCTCCTTCCGGCGGCTGGCCGCCTTCCTCGCCGCGCCCGGAGCGGAGGACCAGGTCGCCGTACGCGGGTCCGGCACCTACGGGCGCCGGCTCCTCCCGGCCGCCCTCCCGGCCACCCCCGGCCGCACCCCGCAGGCACCCGCCGGGCACGGCACGGTCCTGCTCGTCGGCGACACCGTTCCCGTCGCCGGAGCCCTCGCCCGCCGGCTGCTCGCCGACGGCGCCGGGCACGTCGTCCTCGCGGGACCCGCCGCGACCCTGCCCGACCCCTCCGGCGAGGACTTCGCAGGCCTCGCCGACCGCACCACCCTCGCCGCGTGCGACCTCGCCGACGACGCCGCGCTGCGCTCCCTCCTCACCCGGTACACGCCCTCCGCCGTGTACGTCGCCCCGCCGGCCGCCGCGCTCACCGGCCTCGGGGACACCACCCTGGAGGGCTTCGCGGCGGCCGTCACCGCCAAGAGCGGCCTCGCGGGCCGCCTCGACGCCCTGCTCGGCACGCTCCCCGACGGCGCCGCGCCGGACACCCTCGTCCTGTTCTCCTCCGTCGCCGGCGTCTGGGGCGGCGCCGGACAGGGCGGCTACGCGGCCGGCACCGCCTACCTCGACGCCCTCGCCGAACAGCGCCGCCACCGCGGGCTCCCCGCCACCTCGGTGGCCTGGACCCCGTGGCGCGACGCCCTCACCGGACCCGCCGCCGAGCAGCTGCTCCGCGCGGGCCTGACCCTCCTGGAGCCCGAGCGGGCCCTCGACGCGCTCGGCACGCTCGTCGCGCGCGGCGAGAGCGGCACCGTCGTCGCCGACGTCGACTGGGAACGCTTCGCGCCCGCCTACACCGCCGCCCGTCCCGGCACCCTCCTCGACGAAC
>NZ_JBEXKC010000168.1:0-7120 GCF_040609475.1 Streptomyces sp. NPDC004667
GCACCCCGCCCCTCCCCCGGCCCGGCAACCGGCCGCACCTCCGCCTCCCCGCGCCCCTCCACGCCCGGGCCGGCAGCCGCGCAGCGGATCCTTGCGCCCGGCGCTCCGTCCACGGGTACGCCCACCCGGACCGCCCCGGAGCACCCCGGACCCCGTGCCGGTGCCTCCGCTCCCCCGCCGGTCCAGCGCGCCGTGGCGCCGGCCACACCGGCCACACCCTCCGCGTCCGTCCCCCCGACCCAGCCCTCACCGGCCCCTCCCCGCAAGACCGACACTCTCCCCGTCCAACGGGCCTTCCCCGTCCGGGGCGTTCTCCTGCGCCGGCCCACCGCACCCGGCGCCGGTGCCATGGCGCGCGGTCCGCTCCCCGTGGCTCCGTTGAGTCCGCCGCCCGCGGCCGCGCCCCTGGGGTTGCCCGCGGGCCCGGCGGCCGGGGTGCCGTCCGTGGGGTCGGCCCCGCCCGGCCCCACGGTCCAGCGTTTCCCCTCGTTCGGATCCGGCTCCGGATCCGGCCGGTCCCTCGGCGCGCTCGCGGCCGCCGCGTCGGCCACCGTGGCCTCGACGCTGGGGCACTTTCGGCCGTCGTCGCAGCAGGCGCCGCCGGCCGGGCCGCCGCCACCGTACGAGCGGCCGGCGGCGCACGGCGCGTCCCCGCCCGAGTACACCGCCGTCCCCGCCGGAGCCTTCGATCCGCGCGAGCTGACCGAGTTCCAGCTGGACGAGCTGGTGCACCGGATCATCGACCGGGTCACCCGCCTCGTCCGCACCGAACTGCGCATGGACCGCGAGCGGATCGGCAGGCTCCGCGATCCGCGCGCCTGACGCCCCCGCCCGGGCCCCACCCCGTCCCCGCGCACACCACACCGCCACCCCCTCGCACCGACAGAAAGGCCCACCTCGGATGCCCCGCCAGGACCCCGGGTCCACCATCTGGTTCACCCTCACCATCGACGGCGAGAGCCTCGGGTACTTCAACGGGTGCGAGGGCCTGTCGTCCCAGGTGGAGGTGGAGCAACGTCAGGAGGGCGGCAACAACGGCTTCGTGTGGCACCTGCCGACCCGGGTCACGTTCTCCACCATCCGGCTCACCCGGCCGCTCACGCCGGACACCGCGAAGGTCGCCAAGTGGATCTCGTCGGTGCAGACGGGGATCAAGCGGCCCACCGCCCAGATCGCGGCGCTGCGGGCCGACGGGTCGCTGGTGGCCCGCTGGGGGCTCATCGACGTCCTGCCCGTGAGCTGGCAGGGCCCCACCCTCGACCCCGCGAGCTCCGCCGTGGCCACGGAGGTCCTGGAGATCGCCCACCACGGGTTCACGGACTGACGGCGCGAGAGACGCGACGGAGCGGAGAGGAGGCACACCCATGGCCACGAGCAGCAGGGGCGCCGGCAAGAGCCTGGTGCGCGCGAACCTGGCGATCCACGAGCCCCCGGTCGGGACGAGCACGACGCCGGGTGCACTGATGCGGACGTTCGGCTTCGAGTTCAATCCGGCGCAGCTGTCGCTGAGTCAGCGCGCGCAGTGGAAGGCCACGCCGACGATGGCCGTGCGCGACGGCTCCAAGCCGGAGTTCATGGGCGCCGATCCGCGGGAGATGACCCTGGAGATCTTCCTGGACTCGTCGGCCGCGCCGACCGCCAACACGGTGCTGAAGAAGGTCGAATCGCTGCTGGACTGCTGCGAGGTGACGGCGAAGAGCATCGCCGCCGACCAGCCGTCGCCGCCGTGGGTGGTGTTCGAGTGGGGGTCGTTCTCCACGGCCCGGTTCGTGGCCTACGTGGGCTCGGTCGAGGCCTCGTACAGCCTCTTCGGCACGACGGGCGTGCCCATCCGTGCCACCTGTCAGGTGCACCTGGTGGAGATCCCGGGGAAGACCAAGGGCCAGAACCCGACCTCGGGCGCGCTCACCGCCCAGCGCGTGCACCGGGTCGTGGCCGGCGACTCGCTGCAGTCGCTGGCGTGGCGGGAGTACGGCACGGCCACCGTCTGGCGGGCGATCGCCGAGGTCAACGGCATCGACGACCCGTCCCGGCTGACGACCGGCACCGAACTGGTGCTTCCGGCGCCCGAGGAGGTGTCGCGCTGATGGTGCGTCCCGCGTTCTCCAGCATCATGCAGGTGCGGATGGGGTCGGCCAGGCTCCCGGACGACATCGCCCCGCTGCTCGTGGAGGGCTGGGTCGACCAGGGCGTGGGCGTGCCCGCCGCGTTCCGGCTGACCTTCCGCGATCCGTACCGCCTGGTCCTCGGCAAGCTCGGCGTCAGCTTCGGCACGAGGGTGGTCCTGACCCCGATCGCCGACGGCCAGGGTGCCGGCAAGCCCCTGCTGACCGGCGAGGTCACCGCGTTGGAGGCCGACTACGACGGCACCGGAAGCTTCACCGTGATCCGCGGCTACGACTTCGGGCACCGGATGATGCGCCGGCGCCGTGTCGTCGCCTACCGCAACCAGAAGGCCTCCGACATCGCCCGCAAGCTGGCCGCCCTGGACGGCGTACCGATCGGACGGATCCAGTCGACGAAGGGCGCGTACGGGTTCATCAGCCAGTCCAACGTCACCGACTGGGACTTCCTCTCCCGGCTCGCCGACGAGAACGACATGGTGATGTCGCTGGACGCCCGGGGGAGGTTCCGGTTCGTCGCGCCGACCCCGTCGGCCGGCGGGCCGTCCCCGCGGACCGACGGTGACGAGAGCCCCTTCGTCCTCCAGGCCGGTCACGACATCCTCCGGCTGCGGTCGGCGGTCACCGCCGCCGACCAGGTCGGCACGGTCGAGTCGCGCGGCTGGAACGTCACCACGAAGAAGAAGATCGTCGAGACGGCGCCGGCCACGACCGACCCGGGGATCTCCATAGGCCTCACCCCGGGCCAGGCGGCCGGGAGGTTCGCGCCCGCGCAGCTCGTCGAGACCGCCACGCCGTACGACCGGCAGGACGAGGTCCGGTACGCCGCCCAAGCCCTCGCCGCCGACGTCACCTCGTCGTTCGCGGAGCTGGAGGTCGCCGTGTACGGCAATCCCGAGCTCCGGCCGGGCGTGCCCGTGGCCCTCGGCGACGTGGGCAGGCCCTTCGAGGGCAAGTACACCGTCACCTCCGTGCGGCACGTCTTCGGCGACGGCAGGCACTACGAGTCGTGGATCACGGTGAGCGGACGCCAGTGGCGCTCCCTCTACGGGCTGGCGTCGGGCGGGGGCGGCGGGGCGGGCGCCGCCGGCGCCGGCCGGCTGCCCGGAGTCGCGAACGCCATCGTCACCGACGTGCAGGACCCGCTGAAGCAGGGGCGGGTCAAGCTCCAGTTCCCGTGGCTGGACGACACGTACGTGAGCGACTGGGCCCGCAGCGTGCAGTCCGGCGGGGTGGGCGGCGGCGGCGTCTTCCCGATGGACGTCGGGGACGAGGTGCTGGTCGCCTTCGACCGGGGCGCGCTGGACCACCCGTTCGTGATCGGCGGTCTCTACAACGGCCGGGACCTGCCGACCCGGGTCGAGGACGTTCCCCTGCACGACGGGCTGAAGCGGAAGGCCGCCCGGCACACCCTGTCCGACCGGCAGGGCAACCGCGTCGACCTGCTCAGCCAGCGGACCGGCGGGCGCAAGCAGGGCGTGCGCATCGCCAGCGGTGACGACCGGCTGACCATCAACCTCGACCGCACCGAGACGGAGATCACCGTCGACAGCAAGGGGTCGGTGACCATCAAGGGCGGTCGCTCCGTGTCCGTCGAGGCCGGGACCGACCTGACGCTCAGCGCCGGCCGCCGGCTCACCATCAAGAGCGGTGGCCTCCTCGACATCCAGGGCCGCGGCCTCGTCAACCTCACCTCCCTCGCGGGCGCCGTCAGCATCGACGCGATGGGCGCACTCAGCCTCAAGGCCGTCGGCGCCACCATGATCACCTCCGGTGGCACGTTCCAGGTCAACACCATCGCCGCCGTCGGCATCCGCGCCGTCCGGCTCGACCTCCAAGGCGGCTTCTTCGTCAACAACATCAAGTACCCGTTCGGATGAGGAGAAGGCAGGTGGCCCCCTGATGGCCGAACAGTTCGTCGGCTCCGGCTGGGCGTTCCCGATGCGCATCGGACCCACCGGGGGCATCGCGCTGGTCAGCGGCGAGCGCGAGATCGAGGAGGCCATCCGGCTCGTCCTGGCCACCGCCCCGGGCGAGCGGCCGATGCGCCCGGAGTTCGGCTGCGCGATCCACGACCTCGTCTTCGCCCCGGTCAACGAACAGACCGCGGGACGCATCCAGCACGAGGTGCACGTGGGCCTGGACCGCTGGGAACCCCGGATCGAGGTGCACGACGTGGAGGTCTCCGCCGGCGCGGACCAGGGCGTCCTGTTCATCGACGTCCGGTACTCCATCCGCGGGACCAACAACCCGCGCAGCCTCGTCTTCCCCTTCTACGTCATCCCCAGCCACGACGAGCCGGGCGCGCCGGGCTCCTCGGAAAGCGACCTCTGATGTCCCTGCCCTCCCCCAACCTCGACGACCGGCGCTTCCAGCAGTTCGTCGACGACGCCAAGCGCTACATCCAGCAGCGGGCCCCGGAGTGGACCGACCACAACGTCTCCGACCCCGGCATCACGCTCGTCGAGACGGTCGCTCACATGGCGGACCAGATCGTCTACCGCCTCAACCGCGTCCCGGAGAAGAACCACCTGGCCTTCCTCGACCTGGTGGGCATCACCCTCTTCCCGCCGTCCGCGGCGCGCACGGACGTCACCTTCTGGCTTTCGGCGCCCCAGGAGGACGTGATCCTGGTCCCCGCCGGGGCCGAGGTCGCCACGCTGCGCACCGAACGGGAGGACGCCGTCGTCTTCGCCACCGAGCACGACCTCGCCGTCGTGCCGAGTTCGCTGTCCCACCTGGTGGTGCAGCACCGCGGGCAGCCCGTCGCGGACCGTACGACGGACCTCGCCGAGGGCAAGGACGTGCTGTGCTTCGCCGAGGCCCCGGCCGTCGGCGACTGCATGCTCATCGGTCTGACCGCGGCCGCTCCGCACTGCGCGCTCGCGCTGGAGCTCGACAGCCGCGTCGACGGCGTCGGGGTGGATCCCCGCCAGCCGCCGCTGCTGTGGGAGGCGTGGACCGAGGACGGCTGGCAGGCCTGCGAGGTGGACCGGGACGGCACCGGCGGTCTCAACCGGCCCGGCGACGTCGTCCTGCACCTGCCGGGCGGGCACGTGCTCTCGCGGGGCGGCGGGCACGAGGCGGGCTGGATCCGCTGCCGGGTCACCGAACCGGCGCCGGGCCAGCCCTTCTACACCGCCTCGCCGAGCATCCGCTCCGTCGAGGCCTACACCATCGGCGGCACCACCGGCGCCGTGCACGCCGAGACCGTCCACGACGAGGCGCTCGGCGAAGCCACGGGGCTGCCCGGCCAGCGGCTGCGGCTGGCCCACGCCCCGGTCGTCGCCGACGATCCGCCGCTGCTCCTGCAGAGCTCCGCCGACGACGGCTGGCGGGACTGGCAGGTGGTCCCGCACTTCGCCGGCTCCCGGCCCGGCGACCACCACGTCACCCTGGACGCCGCCACCGGCGAGATAGCGTTCGGCCCGGCCGTCCGCGAACCGGACGGGACACTGCGCCAGTACGGGGCGGTCGCCCCCAAGGGCGCCGTAGTCCGGGCCCACCGCTACCGCACCGGCGGCGGCCGCGGCGGCAACGTGGCGCGGGGCGCAGTCCAGGTGCTGCGCACCTCCGTCCCGTACGTCGCCGAGGTCGTCAACCGCGAGGCGGCGCGCGGCGGTGTCGACGGCGAGACGGTCGAGGAGGCCAAACTGCGGGCACCGATCACCCTCCGCGCCCAGGACCGCGCGGTCACCCTGCGCGACTACGAGGAGCTCGCCCGCCGGGCCGCGCCGGAGACCGCGCGCATCACCTGCCTGGAGGGCGAGGAGGGCGAGCACGGGGCCTACGCGGTCCGTGTCCTCGTCGTTCCCCAGGCCGTGCCCGATCCGGGCGGGCGGCTGCGCTTCGAGCAGCTCGTGCCCGGCGACGCGCTGCTGGGCCGGATCACCCGTCACCTCGACGAACGCCGTCTCATCGGCACCCGGCTGGCCGTCGGCCCGCCGTACTACCAGGGCGTCACCGTCGTCGCCACGGTGCACGCGTTCCGCGGCGTCGACACCGACCGGGTGCGCCGCCGGGCGCACGACGCGCTCTACCGCCACCTCGACCCGCTGACGGGCGGCGCGGACGGCCGGGGCTGGCCCTTCGGCCGTCCCGTGCAGACCGGCGAGGTGTTCGCGGTGCTGCAGCGGGTCCCCGGTGTGGAACTGGTCGACGAGGTCGTCCTGCACCCGGCCGATCCCCTCACCGGAAAGCGCGGCGACCCCACCGACCGCATCGACCTGCGACGGCCCTCGCTGGTCTTCTCCTACGACCACCGCGTCCGGGTGATCGGGGACGGCGCATGAGGAACGCCGCCCACCGCGGCTCCGTCGACGGCCTCGGCTCCTCGCTCCCCCTGGGCACGATGCTCCCGGCCGTCTTCGCCGACGACGACCTGGCGCAGCGGTTCGTCGGTGGACTCGACGACGTCCTCGCACCCGTCCTGAACGTCCTGGACTGCCTGGACACCTATTTCGACCCGGCGTTGACCCCGGTCGACTTCGCCCGGTGGCTCGGCACCTGGGTGGGCGCCGAGACCGACGGCAGCGAGCCCGAGCCCCGGCTGCGGGCCGCCGTCGCGGCCGCCGTCGCGCTGCACCGGATCCGCGGCACCCGCCGCGGCCTCGCGGAGGCGGTACGGCTGGCGTTCGGCGTCGTACCCGAGATCACCGAGAGCGGCGGCGCCGACTGGAACGCCCGCCCGCTCGGACCCTTCCCGGGAGCCCCGCGCCCCCGCCTGCACGTCAGCCTCCGGCTGCCCGGCCCGACTCCGGCCGACGTCCACCGACTGGACTCCCTCGTCGCCGCCGCCCGCCCCGCCCACATGCCCTACACGGTCGAAGTGACGGCCGCCGAAAGGACCCCGCAGACATGACCACGCAGAACTGTGCCGAGTGCGGAACGCGCGCGGAACCGGGCCAGTCCTTCTGCGACGCGTGCGGCGCCGTGCTCGGCTGGGACCAGGGCGGCCGCGCCTCACGGCCCGCCGGCCCGTCCCCGCAGCCCGGCGG
>NZ_JBEXKC010000169.1:0-7065 GCF_040609475.1 Streptomyces sp. NPDC004667
CCTCCCCCAAGCGACCCCCCCACCCCCTCGAAGGCAACGGCCCCCTCGCCGTCCTGGACGGCACCGGCCACGCCCACGCGGCGGGCGGCGTCCTCCTCCCCCACCCCACCTCCGACCTCCCCGCCCTCATCACCTGGGCCCTCGGCCCCGACGCCGACCTCCGCGCCCCCCGCCTCCACCGCAACGGCAAGGACGGCGACCCCCTCCTCGTGCTCACCGCTCCCGCCGCGGAACGCCTCGGTCTCCCCCTCGCCCTCGAAGACCGCCGCGCCCTGCGCCTCCCGGACAACCACCCCGTCATCAAGCAGCTCACCAAGGCCAAGTGGCAGCTCACCCGCCGCGGCTTCGGCCCCTGGCCCCGCATCTACCGCCCGGCCTCCCCCACCTCCGGCCGCCAGTGCGTCCAGCTCGCCGTCCTCCCCTGGGGCGCCCTCGACAGCCGCGCCTGGGGCGAGGACACCGCCGACCTCCCCGCCCCGGAACTCGCCGAACTGCTCACCGCCTACGCCACCCGCCTCCTGACCCCCCGCGGCTCCACCGCCGTGACGGGCCTGGAACTCATGACGGCGCTGCGTCCCCCCACCCGTGCCGCGCGCAACCCCGAGACCAACACCTGGGAGTCCGCCCCCGTCGCCGGCTCCCTCACCCGCCCCGTCGACCCGGCCCCCCCGGAGGCCCCCGACGAGCACCCGGTGGTCGCCGCCCTGTACCCCCGCTCCCACCAGCGCACCCCGGACCAGGTCCTCGACGAAGAGGCGTACGACTGGATCCGCGACCCGGAGCTCCTCACCGACGCCGAATGCGCCGCCACCCACGCGGTAGGCCTCGACGTGAACATGGCCTTCGCCGCCGCCGCGAACCGCCTCACCGTCGGCCTGGGCCCCGCCGCCCACACCACGCACCCGCGCTTCGACCCGAAGACCCCCGGCTGCTGGCTGGCCGATCTCTCCTCCCTCCCCCACGACCCCCGCCTCCCCAGCCCCTTCACCCCGCACGGCAAGCCGCCCACCGGACCGGCCTGGTACGCGACCCCGACCCTCGCCTACGCCCAGGAGCTCGGCCACGAGGTCCGCCCCACCGAGGCCTGGCTCCGCCCGGACCACGGCCCGTACCTCGACGCCTGGTACACCCGCCTCCGCGACGCCTACATGGCCACCATGGCCGACCTCGGCGTCACCTCCTCGCTCACCGAGTCCGAGTTCCTCCGGGCCATGGCCACCCACAAGCAGCACGACCCCCTCGCCGCCTCCGTCCTCTCGGCGATCAAGGCCACCGTCAAGGGCGGCATCGGCAAGCTCCGCGAGCGCCCCCAGGGCGCCGGCTACCGCCCGGGCGAACCCTGGCCCGCGCTCGAACGCCCCACCTGGCGTCCCGACATCCGCGCCGCCGTGATCTCCACGGCCCGGGTCAACATGCACCGCAAGATGCTCAAGCTCTCCACGGCGGCCGGGCTCCACCCCATCGCGGTCCTCTCCGACTGCGCGGTCTACCTCTCCCCCGGCCCCAGCCCCCTGGACCTCCTCCCCCACACCCCGGACGGCAAGCCCCTCCCCGGCGGCTTCCGCCTCGGTGTCAGCCCCGGCATGGTCAAGCACGAAGGCACCCAGCCCCTCCTCTGGGCGGTCCAGATGCTCGACGAAGGCCTCAACCCCGCCCGCCACATCAAGGGCCACGACGCAGCAGCAGACGGCGAGTAATCCATGTCCGACATCTCCGACAGCCTGTCCAAGGCCGACGAACTCCACTTCACCCGCCCCGTCCCCAAGTCCGCGGGCGCCCAGATGCGCTTCCTCGTCAAACAGCTCAAATCCACCAAGGCGGTCGCCACCACCCTCGGCATCTCCCAGCGCACCGTCGAGCGCTACGTGAAGAACCAGATCAAGCAGCCCAAGCCCGAACTCGCCGCCCGACTCGAAGCGGAAGTACGCCGCCGCTGGCAGCCCCTGGTCCGCAAGCGCGCCCGGGAGCAGGCCTCCAGGACCACCGGACTCGTCATCGAGACCCGTGCCCGCTTCGGCTTCACCGCGGCCCCCGGCACCACCGACGACGGCCGCATGCGCCGCATCACCCAGCACCTCCCCCCGGAGTACGCGGGCCGCCTCTTCGCCGCCCAGGAGACCGGCGCCACCGAGAACCAGCTCCGCCACATCACCGCCGAAGCGCTCCAGGAGATCTACTTCAAGGACAACGGCGCCCGCGCCGGCGGCCTCCTGGTCGAGTTCACCGACATCGACTACGTCGACATCGCCTTCTGAAACCGGCCGCCCCCGAAAGCCCCGAACCAGTCGTGCGACTGAGCGCTTCAGTTAACGGTTGAGCAGCTCAGTCGGCGGAATTCAAGCTCAGCTCGGACGGCACCTGGGACTGTTCGGATGATTGCCACCTGAGCGCGATACCGCGGCGCCCGCCCCGCTCCACGGCGGGGCGGGCGCTTGTGCGGCGTTCTCAGCCGGTCACCGTCACGGTGGTGGTTTCGGGGCTGGCGCTGTTGCTCTGGTAGACGGTGTCGCCGCTGTAGACGGCGGTGATGGTGTGGGTGCCGGTGGTGCGGAAGGCGGTGACGGTGCCGGCCGCTGCGCAGTTGCCGAGGGACAAGAACAGGCGTCCGGTGCCGAGGGTCTTGCCGGTGGTGGTGTCGGTGAAGGTGACGGTGCCGGTCGGCCTGGTCGTGGCGCCCGTACTCGCGGGGCAGACGATGTCGCTGAGCACGATCGGAAGGCCGACCCGGGTGCGGGAGGGCATCGCGGTCAGGGATGTCCTCACAGGCTTGCCCGGGGTCGTGTAGCTGATGGTGATGCCCGGCGCGGCGCTGGTGACGGTGGGGCCGGTGCCGCCGGCGGGGACCAGGGACGAACCGCCGCCTCCGCCACCCCCGCCGCCGCTCGGGCTGATGAAGGGGTTGATGTTGCCGCCTCCGCCACCACCGTAGTAGCCGCCGCCTCCGCCGCCACCGGTCAGGGAGGCGCCCGGGCCGCCGCCGGTGCCGCCGGCACCGAGCGCGCCGTTCCCACCGCCGAACACCCCGCCACCGCCCGTGCCGCCGGTCCCACCCTGGGTGGACGTTCCCGCCCGGCCACCGGTGCCGCCGTTGCAGGTCGCGTCGGTGCCTGGCTGGCCGGCGTCCCCGCCCGGGCTTCCGGTGCACTGGCCGGCCCAGCCGGCTCCGCCGCCGCCCGCGGCCACGATGAGGCGGGAGTCGGTGGTGGTCAGGGGGGTGGTGTTGGGCAGGGTGCGGACGTCGGATGCTCCGCCACCGCCGCCGCCGAAGTGGGTACTGCCGCCGCCGTTGAAGCCGCCGGCGCACTGCGCGCCACCGGCGCACGAGCCGGTGGCGGCGCCGCCGACTTCGACGTAGAGGATCTGCCCACCGGACAGCCCGGTGAGCGTGCCGGACACCTGGGCGCCCCGGCCGCCGCTCACGCCGTTGTCCTCCACACCGCCGCCGCCGCCGATCGCCGTGACGTCGACCTGCGTGACGCCGCTGGGCACGGTGAACGTCTGCTCGGCGCCGGTGGAGGCGAAGGTGCAGGTGGTGGTGGGGCCGGACACTGAGCAGGTGCCCTGGGCGTGGGCGGTCCCGGACAGCGCCACCGGCGCGACTGCGGCGCAGAGCACGCCGGCCGCCACGGTCAGCACCCGGCTCCGAGTCCCGGCCGAACCGGGGCGATGCCTGCGCGCTGAGCCTGGTCGGCCGGCGGCCTCCGACAGTGAGAACGTCACGATCAACTCCAGAAGACGGAAGAGGGTCTCTCGGCGAGGAACCGCCCTCCGTCACTGTTGATCACGGGAGCGGAGCCGCACCCTCTGACCTGTCTGACACACCGCCGGTTCATACCGACAGCCCCTGGCTGGGTCTACGGCAGCACCCCAGTCCGAGAGCGCAATCACAGCCCCGAACGAAGTCCGTGGCTGCCGGGCCCTGACTCGTCACGAAGCGCTCAGGCTCGCCAACTGGGGCACTCAGTCACAAGCCGGAATCACCGAAGCCACAGAATCGCCTCTCCGGCCCCCGGAAACCACAGAGGGTCCCGGGATACCCCGGGACCCTCCAACACTCTCAAAACCCCCTCAGGAGCCCCCAGCGGGCCCCTCCTTCGGGTGCTCACCCCACAGCGTGCAACGTCCTCCGCCGCTTCGACTCCGCAGCCTTCTTCGCGGCGGCCTGCGCCGCCCGCTTCTTCCGCTGCTCCGCCAGCTGGTCCTGGTACTCCGCCACCGCCTGGTGGTAACTGGCCACGTACCCCCGGGCGTCCAGCCGCTCCTCGGGCGCCATCTCGTTCACCGCGGCGACGGCGTCCTCGAAGGAGTTGTAGCCCGCCAGCATCGGGTTGATCTGATAGACCCCGTTCCTGACCTTCCGCACCAGCTTCGCGAGCTCCAGGCTCCGCAGCGCCGCGTTCACGCTCGGCCGGCTGAGCTCCAGCAGCCCCCCGATGGTGGCCTGATCGATGAGGATCCGCCCCCCGGGCTCACTCAGCGAACGCAGCTTCAGCAGCACGCGGTACGCGGCCGGCGGAAGGTCGAGGTCGGAGAGAAGCCCGTCTGCGTTGACCGCAGCGAATCGCAAGGTGCTCACTGAGCTGTCCCTTCTTCCTTGCGCTGCGCCCGGCTCAGCCGACGCGCAGCGCGCTCCTTGGACCGTTCGGCCCGCAGTTCCTCGATTGCCTGCCGCATGTGGTCCAGCGACGGGAACCGCACCAGGTCCGGCAGGCTCGTATCGCTGCGAATCTGCGAGATGGTGCTGTGCTGCTCCACCTTCACGAACTCACCCGCCGTCTCGGTACCCGGGATGAACTCAGCCACCCGGTAACTGTAAGGCGGGTTGAACTGGTACACGCCCCGCCGCACCTTGAAGACGATCCCATGAGACATGACAGTGTGCAGCGCCTCCGACGTCTTTGTCCGGCTGACGTCCAGGATCGTAGCCATCTCCTCCTGAGTAAGTGGAATCCGGCCCCCCGCTCGCTGGCACGCGATCAGCAGCAGGATCAGCCTCAGGGGCAATGCTTCCCTGAAGTACTGGGCAATCACCAGGAAGAACTCAAGGCTGTCCATGGAGAACGCATTTGGCTGACTCTGCGTCCCGTAGAACTCCAGCGGCTTGCGCTCACCGTCCAGCGTGAGCTTGCGACTGGGATACCGCCTCGCGAGGCTGTCCAGATCCTTGACCGGAGCCAGCGGCTGACTCCACGCCGAGATCGCGTCATCAACGGGGAGATCAGGACGCGGCGCGCGCGACGGACTCGGCCGACGGCGCTGTGGCTCTGATGACACGAGGATGCTCTCCACTTCGTTGATCTGCAGAGAGAGTATGTCAACAAGGGTGACACTAATGTCACGCTCGTTGACGTTCGGCGTGTCTTGTGTCCCCCCAGGAGGGACACATCTCGGCCACGACCCCTTCAGCCCCCCTCTGCGCGCCCACGACGCAACCACTCCGCCCGCTCACGCAGTTCGGGGGCGTATCTCCGCTAAAACGTCAGTATCCCCGACGTTTTAGCCCAAAAAGCGTCAGCCTCGCTGACGTTTTGCAGTCGCTCTGTCCCCCCACCAGCGACACATCGACCGAGTTATGTCCCTTCTGAGGGGACATAACTTTCCCCGTGCACCCCGCCTGACCTGCGGCAACGCATATCCGTACTCTCTATAGGCCGTCAGCTGCCGCGCTTCACGCACCCAACGCCGTCACCAACCGGCTCTGAGCCCTCGTTTCCTGACACCCCGACACCTGAACCACCCCAAGTCCCTGTACCGGACACAGTGTCCATAACCGCGCAGAATCTGACTGATTCCTATCTCTATCTCCAGAACACTTTGAAGCATTGCACCCAGACACCCTTAACGCCGTTAACACTCTCGCTTCCCACTCCACCTCCCCTCGACCACAACTCACCTCAACGTCGAACAACCCCCGATATGACCAACCCAAAACAGCAACACCCCAGGTCAACCACACACCTCCAAACCTGCACTCAAAGCTCGAGCCACCAACTAAAGCCATGGTTTAACCACACCTGACTCCCGATCAGGAACACCACCCAGCCCTCGACTGATGGAAACCGCACAACAACTCTTCAGCCCAGCCTCGTTCCAGAACACATCAAAAACCCTCAGAAACCAGACTTTCAGGGCACACCTGGAACCAAAGCACCCCAAACTTGACTGCACCGGACAGCCTCCAACAGGTGGGCTACCCGGCCCCAGAAGAAGCTGGTTTCAACATGCTCCACGCATTGGAGCGGAACACAGCAAGGTCTGCTGAACAGGGGCAAACCCACACCCCCGCTCAACGGCTCTTCAATGAACAGCAGGTCTGACGCCCTCAGAACCAAGTAGAGAAGCTCCCAAAACCGGGCTTAGGTAGGACGTAGCCCCGCCGAACCCAGCGAGGCCGTCCCTACCCGGGTTCGCAACGCCTGGGGTCCTGGCCTGAGACCAGGGCCACAGTCCGCCAAGCGGACCCTGCCTAGCGGAGCAAGGCAGGTTTCTTCACAGGCATACACCGCCCGGACACCTGGCCGAAGGCCAGGCAACGATCCGCGAAGCGGACCTGACCCGGGCAAAGCGAGAGCCACACCGGAGCGAAGCGGAGGTGAGCCCTGCTCGAAGAGCCGGGCATCCGCCGGCGCAGCCAACCCCTCCGAGGCGCACAGCGCCCAGAACCCCCGGGCCTAAGAGCCAAGCCACAGTCCACGAAGCGGACCTCCCCCCGAGCGCAGCGAGGAGGGTCTCTGCCCGAGTGCTGCGAAGCGGGGCCCCGCCGAGCGCTGCGAGGCGGCTCTTTCTCAGGCGCGCAGCGCCTGAACACCTGGCTGAAGGCCAGGCAACGGTCCGCAGAGCGGACCCCCCAAGCTCAGCGAGGGGGTCTCTTCCCAAGCGCGCAGCGCTTGGGCCCCCGGGCCCCAAGGGCCCGGCTACTGGCCACGAAGCAGGCTCCCCAAGCGCAGCGAGGGGTTTCTCCCCGGGCGCGCAGCGCCCGGGACCCCTGGCCCGAAGGGCCAGGCCTTGGTCCCGCAGAGCGGGACCCCTCCGAGCGCAGCGAGGAGGTCCTCTTCCCAGGCGCGC
>NZ_JBEXKC010000170.1:0-6849 GCF_040609475.1 Streptomyces sp. NPDC004667
GCCCTGGACCGGCTGCGGACGGAACGCGGCTGGGAGGACGGCCCGCCGCCCGACGACGGGCCGCCCGCGCAGCCGGCGAGGAGGGTGAGGGCCGCGCTCAGCAGGGCCGCGGCGGTGAGGGTGGCCTGGTGGTTGGCTTGCACGGTGCTCCTGACACGGGTGCGCGTACGACGGGTCGCGGGGTGCCGCGACGGGTTCTGGCTCTACGGGTGACGGGGCGCGCCGGCTCCGGTCCGCAGCCGGCGGCGCGCGGAGTAGCCGGCCAGGCCGACGGCGATGAGCAGGGTGGCGCCGTTGAACAGCGGGGTGGCCCAGAACTGGGCGCCGAGCTGGCCGATGCCGGCCAGGCCGATGGCGAGCACGGCGACGGCGACCACGGTCCCGAGGGCGTTGGCGCGGCCGGGCCTGATCGTGGTGGAGCCGAGCAGGGCGCCGACGAAGGCGGGCAGGAGGTAGTCCAGTCCGACGCTCGGGTTGCCGGTCTGCTGCTGCGCGGCGAGGAGCACTCCGGCGAAGCCGAAGAGCAGGCCCGATCCGGCGAAGGCGTAGACGGAGTAGCGGTGGGTGGGGATGCCGATGATGCCGGCGGCGCGCGGGTTGGAGCCGATCACGTACAGGTAGCGGCCCAGTGGCAGCCGTTCCAGCACCAGCCAGAGGGTGCCCGCGACGGCCAGGACGTAGTACGCGGGCAGCGGCAGGCCCAGGAAGCGGGAGTCGTAGATTCCGGTGAAGGTGGCGGGCAGTCCCTGCGGGCCGGGGACGATCCGGGCACCGTCGGTGATCCAGCCGGTGGCGGCGTACATCATGCTGCCGGTGCCGAGCGTGGCGATGAAGGAGTCGATCCGCCCGAATTCGACGATGACCCCGTTGAGGGCGCCGATGGCCGCGGCCCCGGCCATCACCACGAGGCAGGCGAGCGGCCAGGGCCAGGCGTCGCTCACGATCAGGTCCAGCACCATGACGTGCGCCAGGCCGAGACCGTAGCCGATCGACAGGTCGAACTTCCCGGCGGCGATGGGGATGGTCGCGCCGAGCGCGAGGACGGCGGGGATCGACTGGTTGGAGAGGATCGAGGAGACGGTGTCCCGGGTGGGGAAGGTGGCGGGCAGGGCGAGGGAGAAGGCGAGGAACAGCAGGGCCGCGAGGGCGGGCAGGCCGTACGCCCCGACGTGGTGCCCGCGCAGGCGGTCGAGAAGGGGCCGGGACGAGGGGGAGGGGGTCATCGGGCCGTCCCGGGGCCGGTGACGGGGGGCATGGCCGAGGCGGTGCGGGTGAGTTCGGCGACGGTGAGGTCCGGGCCGGTCAGCTCGGCGCCCAGGGTCCCGCGGACGAACACCAGAGCGCGGTGGCACACGCCCGCGACCTCCTCGAAATCGGTGGAGACGAGCAGGACCGCGAGACCGGAGGCCAGCGCGTCGTCGAGCAGCCGGTGGACCGTGGCCTTGGCCCCGACGTCCACGCTGGCGGTGGGCTCTTCGAGGACGAGCAGCCGCAGCCTCCCCCTGAGCCACCGGCCGACCATGACCTTCTGCTGGTTCCCGCCCGACAGGGTGGCGATGGGCACCTCGCTGTCGCGCGGGTGCACCGAGAACCGCTCGATCAGGGCCGCGGCCTCGGCACGCTCCCGCCTCGGGCTCGTCCAGCGCCATGCCGGGACCCCGGCGGACCGGGGGTTGGCCAGGAAGTTCTCCCGTACCGTCAGCGCGGCGGCGCAGCCCTCCCCCTGACGGTCGCCCGCGACGAGGGCGACCCCGCGGGCGAGGGCGGCGCGGACCGTACCGGGACGGTACGGGCGGCCGTCCAGCAGGATCCGCCCGCCGAGCAGCGGCCGGGCGCCGACCAGGGCCCGGCCCAGGTCGGTGTGGCCGGCGCCGGTCAGGCCCACCATGCCGAGGACCTCGCCGGCCCGCAGCTCCAGGCTGACCTCCCGCGCGGCCGTCGTCGTCACCCGGTCCAGGCGCAGCAGGGGCGGGCCCGCCGCCGGGACGGCGACGGGCCTGTGGCCGGCCTGCTCGCGGCCGACGATGACGCGCACGAGCCGGGCGGGGCTGTGCCCGGCGAGCGGGCCCCGGTCGACGATGCGGCCGTCGCGCAGGACGGCGAAGGTGTCGGCGACCCGGTACACCTCGTCCAGCCGGTGGCTGACGTAGAGGATGCCGTGCCCCCGGTCGCGCAGGGCGTGCAGGACGTCGAAGAGCCGTGCGCAGTCCGCGGCGGGGAGGGTGGCGGTCGGCTCGTCGAGGACGATCAGCTCCGCGCGGGTGGCGAGGGCGCGGGCGATGGCGACGAGGGAGCGTTCGGCGGGGGCGAGGGCGCGGACCGGGGTGTCGGCGTCCAGGTGCCCGGCGACCAGGTGCAGGGCCCGGGCGCAGCCCTCCCGGGTGCGCCGCCAGGAGATGAGTCCCCCGCGGCGCGGGTAGCCGGTGCCCAGGGCGATGTTCTCGGCCACGGTCATCCACTCGACGAGGCCGAGGTCCTGGTGGATGAAGGACATGTTCCGGGTCGCGGCGTGGGTGCCGAGCGGGTGCCCCGCCACCGTCACCTCGCCCTCGTCGGCGTGGTGGACCCCCGCGAGCACCTTGATGAGGGTGGACTTGCCGGCGCCGTTGGGGCCGAGCAGGGCGAGGACGGCGCCCCGGTGGATGTCGAGGTCGACGGAGTCGAGCGCGCGGGTGCCGCCGAACCGCTTGCCGAGCCCGCGGATACGGACGAGGGGCGGGGGCGGGCCGCCGGTCGGTGTGTCGGGAGCGTCATGCACAGACTTCTCCGGGGGTCGGCCTCCGAGGTGTTCCCGACTGCAGGGGAATTCTATGCCGATATCTAACGGTATCTACGGTATTTGCCCCCTCTTCATGCCGGGACACGGCTTCATGCCGGGACCCGGCGGGGCCGGTCACGCGGCGTCCAGGGCGCACTCGGCCCAGATCACCTTCCCGCCGGTGGTGTAGCGGGTCCCCCAGGCCTGCGCCAGCTGGGCGACGAGGAACAGGCCCCGGCCGCCCTCGTCGGTGGAGGCCGCGTGGCGCATGCGGGGAGCGGAGTTGCTCGCGTCGTGCACCTCACAGATCAGGGTCCGGTCGTGGATCAGGCGGACCCGGATGGGTGCGCTCCCGTAGCGGACGGCGTTCGTGACCAGCTCGCTGAGCAGCAGTTCCGCGGCGAAGGAGGATTCCTCCAGCCCCCACCGGTCCAGCTGCTCCATCGCGGCGGCGCGGACCTGGCCGACGAGGGCCGGATCGGGGTCCAGGTCCCAGGAGGCGATCCGGTCGGCGGGCAGGGCGTTGGTGCGGGCGACGAGCAGCGCGATGTCGTCGGCGGGGTGCTCGGGGGCCACGGCGTCCAGGACCGCCCGGCAGGTGTCCTCCGGGGCGCGGTCGGGGTGGGCCAGCGCGCCGCGCAGCTGGTCGAGGGCCGTGTCGACGTCGCGGTGGCGGTCCTCTATGAGCCCGTCGGTGTACAGGACCAGCTGGCTGTGGACGGGGAGGGTGATCTCCGCCGACTCGAAGGGCAGGCCGCCGAGGCCGAGCGGGGGACCGGCGGGCAGGTCCAGGAGCGAGACGCTGCCGTCGGGGAGTACGAGGGCCGGCGGGGGGTGGCCGGCGCGGGCGACGGTGCACTGCTGCGAGGTGGGGTCGTAGATCGCGTACAGGCAGGTGGCGCCGACGATGCCGGTGCTCCCGGCGCCGGGAGCGTCCCCGCCCTCCTCCCGGTCGAGCCGCACCATGAGGTTGTCCAGGTGCGTGAGGAGTTCGTCGGGGGCGAGTTCCAGTTCGGCGAAGTTGCGGGCGGCGGTGCGCAGCCGGCCCATGGTGGCGGCGGCGTGCAGTCCGTGGCCGACGACGTCGCCGACGAGGAGGGCGACGCGGGTGCCGGACAGGGGGATGACGTCGAACCAGTCGCCGCCCACCCCGGACTCGGAGGGCAGGTAGCGGTGGGCGACCTCGACGGCGCCCTGTTCCGGCAGGCCCCGGGGGAGCAGGCTGTGCTGCAGGGACAGGGCCAGGGTGTGCTCGCGCGTGTAGCGCCGGGCGTTGTCGATGCTGAGGGCGGCGCGGGCTGCGAGCTCCTTGGCCAGTGCCCGGTCGTCGTCGCCGTAGGGCGCGGGATCCTGCGAGCGGTAGAAGCAGACGATGCCCAGGAGGACGCCCCGGGCGAGCAGGGGGACGGTGATGAGGGAATGGATGTTGTGGGCGAGCAGCAGCTCGGCGTGCGCCGGGTCCTGGGCGATCCAGCCGAAGGCGGCCTTCAGGTCGGGCTCCAGCACCGGCTGCCCGGTGGTCATGCAGCGCATGTGGGGCGTGGTGGGGTGCAGGGTCACCTGCGCGCCGACCGGGTAGAACGGGCAGTCCTCGCGGATGCCGTGGACCACCGTGCGCCGCATTTCGGCGGTCGGGTTGGGGGACTCCTCGCCGCGCAGCACGGCCTCGGGCATGTCGATCGTGACGAAGTCGGCCAGGCGCGGGACCGCCGTCTCGGCCAGTTCCCGGGCGGTGCGGTCCACGTCCAGGGTGGTGCCGATGCGGTTGCCGGCCTCGGCCAGCAGTTCCAGCCGGCGCCGCGCCGCGACGGCGTACCGGCCCACCTCCGGTTCGCCGACCAGGACCAGGCCCCGGACCATGCCCGGGGCGGGGTCCGCGCCGGGTGCGGCGGCGGGCGCGGGGGAGCGGCCGGCGGCCTCCGCGCGGGCGGGGACGAGTCCGGCGGCGTCCGCGTGGGGCGGGGCGGGGGCGTGGCGTTCCGTGTCCTCGGGGATGAGCGCCTCGATGACGATCCCCTCCACGCCGGAGGAGCTCGTGACGGGACGGCTCACCAGGGTCACCGACCTGCCGTGGGACAGGGGTACCTCGGTGGCGGCCCGCCGGGCCGCGGACATCAGCTCCGTGGCCCGTTCCTTCAGGATCGACCGGTCGGACTGGTCCAGATCGCTCTGCAGCAGCTCGGCCATGGCGAGCGGGGAGCCGTCGTGGGGGTCCATGCCGTTGCGGGCGGCGCGGAACCCCGCCTCCAGGTAGGCGTGGAGCAGTCCGCGCTCCCGCGCCGAGCTCTGTTCCATCAGGCGCCGTTCGACGGCCTCGGCGGCCCTGCGCACCAGCGGGATGAGTGCCGGGTCGGCGTCGGTGTAGGGGTAGCCGAGGCACAGCACGCCCTCGATGTGCCCGCTGAGCTGGTCGCGTACGGGGATGGCGGTGCAGGCGCTCGACTGGGAGCGCTCGGCGAAGTGCTCGGCGCCGTAGACCTGGACGAGGCTCCGCTCGGCGAGGGTGAGGCCGATGCCGTTGGTCCCCGCGACCTGCTCGGCGAAGACGAAGCCGGGGACGGTCTGGATCGGCGCGAGGTGCCGGGGCAGCGATTTGTCCCCGAAGCGGCGCTCCAGTACGACACCGTGCCCGTCGGCGAGGCAGATGTTCATCCGGCTCCCCGTGAAGATCGACTGGAGCCGGTCGAGCACGGGAGCGGCGGCCCGGACGAGGGGGCCGTCGGAGTCGAAGTCCTGGGTGAACGGGAGGTCCGGCCGGTCCGGGGCCAGGCCCAGCAGCCGGCAGCGCTCCCAGGAGCTCAGGATCTCGCCCCGCACGTCTCCTTCGACCGATTCGACCGTCTCGCCGTGCAGAAAACGATCACGGGAACGCACGGGGCCGATGCGGTCTCCCACCACCCCCATCTGCACCACATCCCCTCGCCGGAACGTTCTCGATGGCCCGATTTGAGTATATTCCTCACATTTTAGGGCTGGCGTGGGTGGGGAGCGATCGGCGGGCCCCGGGTCTCGCGGGTCGTCTCACATGACGTCTCACAGGACCGCGACCGGGTTGACGGGCGAGCCCGTGCCGCCGGGAACGTTCAGCGGGGTCACCACGAGCAGGAACGCGTACCGGCCCGCCCCGGCGCACGCGCCGGAGAGCGCTTCGAGGTCGAGGTTGTCCAGAAGGGGCACGCCCATGGCGGTGATCGCCAGGGTGTGCACGGGCGAGTGCACGCCCTCGACCGGCGACGGCCGCACGTCGCTGTCCCCGTCGGCGCCGAGCAGGCAGACGCCCCGCTCGGCCAGCAGCGGCAGGGCGTCCACGTGCCAGCCGGCGCTCGCCGCACCACAGTCCCAGGGGCCGAGCTCCCGGCGCCGGCGGAAGCGGCCCGAGCGCAGCAGTACCGCGTCCCCGTCACCGAGCGTGACGCCGAGTGCCCGTTCCGCGGCGACCAGGTCCGGAGCGTGCACCGCCCGGCCGGGCTCCAGCCAGTCGACCCCGAGGACGGTGGGCAGGTCGAGGAGCACGCCGCGGGTCACCAGCGGCCCGAGCGCCTGCACCGAGCCGAAGCGGGCGCCCCCGGCGCCGACGGACGCCCGCGCGTCGCGGCCGTCGTACAGCTGCCCCCGGTAGGCGAGGTGGGACAGGGCGTCGAGGTGGGTCACGCTCTTGCCGTGGTAGTCCGCGGCCAGGAAGTCCTTGTACGCGGACGGTTCCGGGGCCTCCACGTCGCCGAGGTCGGACATGTGGTGCAGCGCGGGTCTGGTGTTGTCCGGTCCGGGGCGGGTGTCCCAGGGGCGCCCCATCGGGACGACCGTGCCGGACCGGACCAGTGCCGTGGCCCCGCGCACGTGCTCCGCGGTCACCCGGTTCCACGCGCCGCGGTCGGGCGCGGGCCAGCGGCCCCACGTACGGACGGCCTCGAAGAGCGCGTCGAACTCCCGCCGCGAGACGGCGGGCCCGTTGGCGGGGTTGCTGCTCATGAGTGCTCGGCGCTCCGGGGGTTCGGACGGTGCGTACGGGGTGTACGGGGTGTACGGGCGGAGGCGTGGGCGCGGGCCCACGGCCCGGTGCCTCCCCGTCCAGGATCCCCGCCCGGGGCGGC
>NZ_JBEXKC010000171.1:0-6844 GCF_040609475.1 Streptomyces sp. NPDC004667
TCGTCCCGGCCAGCAGGGCCAGCCGGTACGTGCGCCGGGGAGGGGGAGGCTCTCACTCGGGCACGCCCGCCGGGCTCGGGGCCGGCCGGGGGCGCCTGCGGGAGACGGCCACCCCTGCGAGACAGATGGCGCCGCCCAGCAGGGTCAGCCAGCCCGGGACCTCGTCGAGGACGAACCAGGCGATGACCACCACGACGGCGGGCACGGCGTAGGTGGTCGCGCCCATCTTCCCGGCGGTGGTGCGCGACAGGGCGTAGGTCCAGGTGGTGAAGGCCAGGGCCGTCGGGAAGAGGCCCAGGTAGACCATGTTGAGGGTGGCGGTGAGCGGGGCATCGGGAACCTGGTCGATGAGCTGCCCGGCGAACGGCAGGGTGCAGGCCGTGCCGACGAAACAGCCGTACGTGGTCACCTGGAGCGGGTTCGCGTGCTGCAGGGCGGGCTTCTGCGACACCACCCCGGCGCCGTAGGCGAGCGCGGCGACCAGGCAGAGCAGCACACCGGTGAGGGAGGAACTCCCGCCCTTGGAGGTGGACATCCCCACGACGGCCGCCCCCACGAAGGACACGCCCATCCCCGCCAGCAGCATCGGCGGGAAACCCTCCTTGAGGAGCCAGCCGCTGAGGAGGGCGATGACGATGGGGCCGATGTTGACCACCATGGCGGCCGTACCGGCATCGACCCCCTGCTCGCCCCAGTTCAGCGTCACCATGTACAGCCCGAACCAGAGCACTCCGGACGCCAGGATCCCGGGCCACGCCTGCCGCGACGGCGGTGGCACCCGTTTGACGAGCAGGACCACCCCCAGCGCGACGGAAGCCGTCAGCAACCGCCCCAGCGCGAGCGCCCCGGGCCCGAAGTACTCGGCGGACGCGCGGATGGAGACGAATGCGGAGGCCCACATCACGACGGTCACGGCAGCCGCCGACAGGGCACGTTGATCGGTTCTGGACTCGCCAGCCGTTTGATCCATCCCCCGATGTTGGCAGGGATTGCCTTCTGCGGAGGGCGAGTTGGTGCGCATGCGCCACACCGGGGTCCACCTCCGGCCACCTCCGGCCACCTCAGTCCGGCCCCGGCCCCGGCAGTGCGGGTGGTGCACGGGCGGCGGGTGAGGACTCAGGGGGTGGCGAGGAGGGAGCGGAGGCGGGTGGCGTATGCCCGGGGGTGGGTGGTGTTGCCGTTGTGGCCGCCCGGGAAGGTGTGTATCCCGGTGCCCGTGAGCTCCGCCAGCGCGGTCGCGCAGCCGTGGTCGAAGACGGTGGCCGGGGTGGTCGCGCCGACGGCGGCGAGGATGCGGGTCGTCGACCCGGCCAGGGCGGCGGGGTCGAGGGTGTCCCGGGCGGCGGCGAGGACGTCGTGCTCCAGGAAGTATCCGAAATTCGCGCGGCGGCGCTCGTCCATGGGCTGCGGGGTGAGGCCCGCCTCGGTCTCCTGGCGGAGGGGGTCTATGCCGAGCGACCGGGCGACCTCGGTCAGGGTCGCGGCGAGCCCGGCGCCGCGGTGGAGCTCGCGGATCCCGAGCAGCTCCGCTTCGTGCCGGACGCGTTCGGCCGCGGGCAACAGGCGCGGGGCGACCGGCTCGTGGGCGACGAGGGTGGACACCTGCCCGGGGTGACGGACGGCCAGGTGCAGGCCGATGACCGCGCCCAGGCTGCATCCGAGCATCAGGGCCGGCTCGTCGGTGACGGCGGCCAGCAGCCGGTGGACGTCCTCGGCGTGCTCGGCGAGCGAGGTGGTCCGCCCCGGCTCAGCGAGCCGGCTGCGGGAGAGCCCCCGGCGGTCGTAGGTCAGGACCGTGAAGGCATCGGTGAGGTGCGGCACCAGGTCCACGGTGCGGTCCGCGTCCCCTTCCCCGCTCTGCGAGATCAGCAGCAACGGGCCCGATCCTTCGAGCCGGTAGTGGAGGGTCGCGCCGGGGACGGGGAGCGAGGAGGTCTGACGGGTGCTGGACATGGTGACGTGACTCCTTCGTGCGATCGACTTCGTGCGGCCGGCTTCCTGCGGTCGGCGAGCGGACCCTTCGCCCGCCGCTCTGCGACCAACATAATCCATCGACATCGATACATCAAGAGAGATGAATCAATTCCGATGAATCCATTGCGATGCAGTAGGGTGGAGCAGTGGACGGAATCGAACTCTTCCTGTTGGGCCGCGCCTTGATGAAGCTCGGCGAGGAGGCCCTGCCCGAACCGCCCGGCGGCTCCGGCCGGTACGCCGGCGGCACCCGCTCCGTCGTCATCGTCGCCGGGGACATCGCCGCCCACCCGGACACCACCGTCGGCGAGACCGCGCAGCGCACCGGCCTGCCGCAGAGTCAGGTCTCGGGCGCCGTCGCCCGTCTGCGCGAGGCCGGCTCCGTCGAGACGGCGCCCGACCCCGCCGACCGCCGCCGGACGCTGGTGCGGCCCTCCCCCGTGGTCTCCGCACGCGTCACGGCCGTACGCGCCGCGGGCAGCTCCCGGGTCGAGGAGGCCCTCGCCCGCGCCCTGGGCGAGGAGGGCGCCGAGCGGCTCCCCGAGGTCACACGGGCCCTGGAGGTCCTCGCCCGCCACCTCGCCGTCCGCCCCGGGCACTGACCGCGGTCGAACGCACCGGCCGCCGGTCCCGGACACCGAACGCCCAACGCCCACCGCCCACCGCCCACCGCCCACCGCCGGTCGCACGCACCTGCCGCCGGTCGAGGGCACCCCCCGCGCGCACCCCCCGAGGTGATCCGGCTCACAACGTGTCACACCCGCGGTCCCACCGGTGTCTTGAGGCCGAACGACGAGGCCGGACCGAAGGAGAGACACCATGACGCAGCGCACCGAGGTGGTCGTGATCGGCGGCGGATACGCCGGCGTGATGGCCGCCAACCGCCTGACCCGGCGCGACGACGTGACCGTGACGCTGATCAACCCGCGCCCGGACTTCGTCGAGCGGATCCGCCTGCACCAGCTGGTGGCCGGGACCCACGACGCGGTCCTCGACTACCGCAAGGTCCTCGCCGGGGGCGTCCGGCTGGTGGTCGACAGCGCGACCCGCATCGACGCGGCCGCACGCACCGTGACCCTGGCGACCGGAGCTCCCGTCGCCTACGACCACCTCGTCTACGCGGTCGGCAGCGGCAGCGCCGACCCCCGCGTGCCCGGCGCGGCCGAGTTCGCCCACCCGCTGGCCGACCTGGAGGAGGCGGGGCGGCTGCGCCCGCTCCTGGACGCCGCGCCCGCGACGGCCCCGGTGACGGTGGTCGGCGGCGGCACGACCGGCATCGAGACCGCCGCCGAACTGGCGGAGCGCGGCCGCGCCGTGACCCTGGTCTGCGGCGGCCCGCTCGGGCCGTCCCTGCACCCCCGGGCCCGGCGCGCGGTGGCCCGGCAGCTGGCGAGGCTCGGAGTGACCGTGCTCGCGGGCCCCGACACGCGGGTGACGGCCGTCTCGCACGACGCGGTGCGGCTCGGCGACGGCCGCGAACTGCCCAGCGCGGTGACCATCTGGACGGCCGGATTCGGCGTGCCCGACCTGGCCGCCCGCAGCGGGCTGAGCACCGACGCCCTGGGCCGCCTGCTCACGGACGAGACGCTGACCAGCGTGGACGACGTACGCATCGTCGCGGCCGGGGACTCCGCCGCCCCCTCGGACCTGCCGTTCAGGATGAGCTGCCAGGCTGCCGTCCAGCTGGGTCCGCAGGCCGCCGAGACGGTGCTCAGCCGGATCGCCGGGACCCGGCCGAAGCCCGTGGACGTGGGGTTCGCCGCCCAGTGCCTCAGCCTGGGCCGCCGCGCCGGCGTCCTGCAACTCGCCCACAAGGACGACACCGTCAAGAAGTACCACCTGGCCGGCCGGCCGGGCGCGCTGGTCAAGGAGCTCATCTGCAAGGGCATCCCCTGGCAGCTGGGGCACGAGGCCCGCAAGCCCGGCGCGCGCACCTGGTGGGCCGTGGACGAGAAGCGCCGGCAGCTGCTGCGCACCGAGCGCGAAGCGACGCCGGCCGCCCCCTGAATCCCCCGTACCGACCCGTCGACGACAAGGACCCCCTGTGGACGCACGCCTGAGCGATCATGCCGCCGGCCCGGCGACCGACACCTTCGTCTCCCTGCGCAACCTGCTCTTCACCGTCGCCTACGAGATGCTCGGATCGGCCGCCGACGCGGAGGACGTCCTCCAGGAGACCTGGCTGCGCTGGGTCGAGGTCGACCCGGCGCAGGTCGTCGACCACCGCGCCTACCTGGTCCGGATCACCACCCGGCAGGCGCTCAACCGGCTGCGCACGATGCAGCGCCGCAAGGAGGCCTACGTCGGCCAGTGGCTGCCCGAGCCGCTGCTCACCACGCCGGACGTGGCCGAGGACGTGGAGCTCGCCGAGAGCGTGTCGATGGCGATGATGCTGGTCCTGGAGACGCTCTCGCCGACCGAACGCGCCGTCTTCGTGCTGCGCGAGGTCTTCGACGTCGACTACGAGGAGATCGCGGCCGCCGTCGAGAAGACCCCGGCCGCCGTCCGCCAGATAGCGCACCGCGCACGCCGGCACGTCGACGCCCGCCGCCCCCGCCGGACGGTCTCCGCGGGCAAGGCGCGGGCGGCCGTGGAGGCGTTCCGGCTCGCCCTGGAAACCAGGAACCTCCAGGACCTCCTCGACGTCCTCGCCCCCGAGGTCGTCCTGGTGAGCGACGGCGGCGGCGTCAAGCAGGCGGCGCTGCGGCCGGTCGTCGGCGCCGGGAAGGTGGCCCGCTTCTACCTCGGCGGCTCCGCCAAGGCCGGGTACACCGTCACCTGCGAGCTCACCGCGGTCAACGGCAGCCCGGCCCTGGTCGTACGCCTCGACGGGGAGATCGACGGGATCATGGCGGTCCGCGTCGAGGACGACCGCGTCAGCGGCCTCTACTACGTCCGCAACCCCGAGAAGCTCGCCCGCGTCACCTCGCAGACGCCGCTGGCCCTCCGCTGACCCCTCCACCCCGTGCGGTGGACCCCCGCGCCGTCAGCCGGACGCCGGCGCGGGGACGAAGGACGCCAGGTCCTCGGCGACCGCGCGGACCACGTCCGCGTGCCGCTCCGCCAGGTAGAAGTGCCCGCCGGGGAAGGAGCGGAAGGTGAAGGCCGCCCCCGTCAGCTCCCGCCACCCCATGGCCTCGGCCACGCTCGCCCGCGGGTCGGACTCCCCGCACAGCACGCTCACGGCGGTGCGCAGCGGCGGCCCCGGCTCGTACCGGTAGGTCTCGACGGCCTTGTAGTCGCTGCGCAGCGACGGCAGGATCAGCTCCCGGAAGTCCGGATCCGCCAGCAGTGCGGCGTCGGTGCCGGCGAGTTCCGTCAGCTGCCCGATCAGGGCGTCGTCGCCCTGGAGGTGCAGGCTCTCCTCGCGGTCCACCAGCGGGGAGCGCCGCCCGGACAGGACCAGGCCGTGCGGGCCCTGCCCCGCGCGTTCCCACCGCCGGGCCAGCTCGAAGGCGAGTACGGCGCCCATGCTGTGCCCGAACAGCACCACGGGCCGCTCCCGCCACGGCAGCAGCGCCCGCTCCACCCCGTCGACCAGCCCGGCCACGGTGTCGGGGCCGCTCTCCCCCAGCCGCTCCTGGCGGCCGGGGTACTGGACGGTGAGCACCTCGGCGTGCGCGGCGAGGTCCCGGGAGAACGGGAAGTAGAAGGAGGCGTTGCCGCCCGCGTGCGGGAGGACGACGAGGACGGGCGCGGCCGTCGGGTGCGCCGTCGGGTGGAAGCGGCGGATCCAGGGGTCGCGGCGGGTGCCGGCGGGGGCGGTCATCGCGCTTCCCCGCCGAAGTGGTCTTCGAGCAGCAGCTTCTTCTGCGGTTTGCCCATGGCGTTGCGCGGTACGGAGGCCACGAAGCGGACCTCGCGGGGGCGTTTGTGGACCGAGAGGTGGGCGGCGACGAAGTCGGTCAGTTCGGCGCCGGTGACCCCTTCGGCGACGACGAAGGCGACGATCCGCTGCCCGAGGTCGGTGTCGGGGACGCCGACGACGGCCGCCTCGCTCACCTTGGGGTGGTCGAGCAGGGCGTTCTCGATCTCGCCCGCGCCGATGCGGTAGCCACCGGACTTGATCATGTCGATGGAGGCGCGGCCGACGATGCGGTGGACGCCGTCGCTCTCGTCGACGGCCGCGATGTCGCCCGTGCGGAACCACCCGTCCTCGGTGTACGCGGCCGCGGTGGCCTCGGGGCGGCCCAGGTAACCGGAGAACAGCGTGGGCCCGGTCAGCTGGAGTTCGCCGATCTCGGCGCCCGGCTCGGCGGCGATGCGGGTCCGGATGCCGGGGAGCGGGGTGCCGACGGTGCCGGGGCGCACTTCGCCGCCGGCCCGGCCGCTGACGGTGATCAGCGTTTCGGTCATGCCGTAGCGCTCGACGGGGCGGTGTCCGGTGAGGCGTTCCAGGTCCCGGAAGACGGGGGCGGGCAGCGGGGCGCTGCCGGAGACCAGGAGGCGGGCCCCGGACAGGGCGGCGGCGGCCGCCGGGTCGGCGGCCACGCGGGACCAGACGGTGGGCACCCCGAAGTACAGGCTGCCGCCCGCGGCGGCGTAGGCCTGCGGGGTCGGGCGGCCGGTGTGCACGAGGCGGCTGCCGGTGCGCAGGGCGCCGAGGACGCCGAGGACGAGGCCGTGCACGTGGAAGAGCGGGAGCCCGTGCACGAGGGTGTCCTCGGCGCTCCACTGCCAGGCTTCGGCGAGGGCGTCGAGGTCGGCCGCGAGGGCGTCGGCGGCGAGGACCACGCCCTTGGGCGGGCCGGTGGTGCCGGAGGTGTACAGGATCAGCGCGGGGTCCCGCGGGGAGGCGCCGGGAGCGGCGGAGGGCGGGGCGGCGCGGCGGGCGAAGTCGGCCTCGATCGCCACGGCGCCGGAGTCGCGC
>NZ_JBEXKC010000172.1:0-6636 GCF_040609475.1 Streptomyces sp. NPDC004667
GGGGGACCCTGTGGGAGAGTAGGACGCCGCCGAACAATCATTGTGGGAAAGCCCCGCACCTTATGGTGCGGGGCTTTTCTGCGTTTACGGGCCGGCCGGTCCGTTCGCCCCGGGCAGGCCGGCGGCGGCTCCTCCTCCGGGACGGTCATGACCAGACCGGATCTCACGGCCACCCGCCCCCCACCGGAGAATCCGATGACCGAGTCTCACCGCTGGCATCTGCTGGGCCATGCCTCTGACGGCTATTCCGGTGCGGAAGCCCGGACGTTGCTCGTACACAGGCTGGACTGGGCGACCCAGGAGACGTGGTTCGAGGACGGCCGGGGTCGCCTTCTGTCCGTGGTCACCAACGGCGAGCGCGCGAAGGTCATTCTCATGGACGGTGCAGGTGGTCCCGGGGAGCACCTGGTCGACCCGCGGGGCGAGGGCAGCTCCGGCGGATACCTGTTGTCCAACGGGCGGATCGACACCTACCCCGACCGGGACACCGTCCCATTTCCCATGGCCTGCCGGGCAGTTGAGCACGTCATCGAGCACGGCTCCTGGCCCCACGGCGCGACGGTGGACCGCTGCCCTTGAACTCGGGAACTCGCTCGGTACCGAGCTGCGAGGCCTCGTTCCGGAACTCGGCAGCTGCTGCCGATGTTCCTGCGGTCATCCGGGCAGGACGGTCCTGCGCATTGGAGGTCGCCAGATGAAGGCATCGGCAATCCCGCTCTGGAGCGGATCCTGCTGCCACGTATCGGTGATGTCGATCCAGTTGCGGAGGAGGGCCCTCGTTCACAGAGATTGAGCGAACTCGTGCGCAGTAGGCGCGTGTGCTGGACGTGTACGGCCTGAGACATGGAACCCGATCTTGGGACGCTGGCGCCGGAAGCGCCAGCCCTCATGAGTCGTACAGGACCCGAGGGAAACGACGTCCAAAGAGGCGAACGCGTGCGCATCCGCGATGAGAGGGGGTGCCTGTGGGGGAGGGCGTCCCACAACGGTGGCGGCCCGAACGGCTACGTCTGCTCCTGATGTACCCGTCCACCGCGGCCGGGCTCGGCGTACTGAGGCTGGTGAACCTCTCCGGGCGCAGCGCCGGCAGCAGGCCTTGGACCAAGCCCGGGGGCAAGGTGATGCGTCGCCGACTCGTACGCTGCCCGTCACATCGGCGCCCACCTCCTGGGCGGGCTGTGGAGTCGGAGGCCGGGGTGGGGGCAGCGCGTCGCGTCATGCCGGGGAGCCGGGTGCCGATGCCCGTCGGGTGCGGTCCCGCGCGGCGATGGCTTCGGCCACCTCGTGGATGGCGTGACGAACCAGGTCACCGTAGGCATCCCGAGGAAGGCGGTCGGTCTGTGCCCGGGCCTCCTCGATGTGCTCGGCGGCGGCTCCGAAAGAGCCGAGCCGGCGGTAGCCGTCGGCGAGGTTGAGGTGCAGGGAGGGGTAGAAGCCGGCGATGTGCAGGCCGGCCTGGTGCTCCTGGGCGCGCTGCTCGGTCACTGCGTCGGCGGCGTCCAAGGCCCGGACGTCCCAGGCGAGGGCCTGGGCGGGGTCTTCGTAGAGGTCCGCGAGGTAGTGCGCGAGGGAGCAGCGGTGCAAGGGGTCGCCGGTGACGCCGATCGTGGACCACAGGGCCAGCAGTTTCCGGCGGGCGGAGGGGACGTCACCGGCCCTGCCTTCGGCGACGGCCCGGCCGATGGCGTCCATGGTCGGGTCGGGGGCGGTGGGTGAAGTGGTCATGGGGTGTTCCTCGTAGTCCGGCTCGGGAGCGGTCGTTCGGGATCCGGCCCCGCGCCATCCTTGGGCTTCGACCCACTCGAAGGTCAAGGCGGACGGGCAGCCTGGGCGGTGACCGAGTCCGGCGTTCGCCGCGACTTCGCCGCAACGGGGACGGCCGTCCGTCGCCGGGGGCCAGTCCGTGTGCGCGCTTGAATGCGCTGGCGACGGCGGACTCGGAGACGTATCCCGCGTGGGCGGCAACGGATTCCAGAGGGTGTTGCCGTTGCCCGCAGCAGACGACTGAAGTTGGTTCTGGGCCTCTGGCACAACTCCTGTGGACCTGGCGCGACGTGGCAGGTCCGTGCGCTGGACTACGTGCAGGTCGGCTGCGGTGCCGACGGGATTTGAACCCGCGGACAGATGGGAGCAGGTCCGCCCCGTTTCCGTCAGTCCCCGTGGGAGGGACCTCGCCCACGGCGGTGCAATGAGCCGCTCTGCCACGGCGCCGCAACCTGCGGGAATGCGCGTACTCCCGCTCCGGCTCAGGGTTGGGCCACCGTTCTCTGCGGACGAATCCTTATCTGGGACACCGGCAACCGCTGCCATGGGTCAACAGAATTTGTGGACTGTGAGCTTCCGTCGAGCCGTGTCCACAGCTGCTACCAGCGTCGGCTGGCCGATACTCCGGTCGGTAACCAGCCGGTACTGATCGAACCGACCGTGCGGCGGCCGTACTGCGAGAACGACCTGTGCGGGCGACGTACGTTCGTCGAGCAGGTCGCTGGGCTCACGTTCAGGTACGGGAGGCACACTCCAGCTTCACGACGGGTCCTGGCGGTCGTCGCGGTTGCCCTCGCCGGCCGCGCTGGATCCCATCTCGCTGCTGCCCTGCAGACGAAGGTGAGCCGGATAACGCTCCTACGGGCGATCACGGCCGTGCCGGATCCCGTCTGGGCAGTCCCCAGGGTGCTGGGCGTCGATGACTTCGCCACCCGCCGCGGGCACCACTACGGCACTGTCCTCATCGACTGCGAAAGCAGCCGGCCTCTCGACCTGCTACCTGGCCGCGACGCCTCCACCCTGGCTGGCTGCGCGAGCATCCCGGCGCCGAGATCATCTGCCGTGACCGCGCCGGATCCTACTCCGACGGCGCCCGGACCGGTGCCCCGAACGCGGTCCAGGTGGCCGACCGTTTCCACCTCTGGCAGAACCTCGGCACCGCCGTCGAAGCCACCGTCCGACTCCACAGCAACTGCCTCAAGGCGGCTTTCACCAGCTCTGATGACACTGCGAGCGATGGCGACAGCGCGAATGCGACGAAAACGATGTCGCCGATCGAGGCTCGCATCAGAGAGCGGCACGCGGCCAGCCATGCCCTGCTGGCCCAAAGACACGGGATCCGGGAGATCGCCAGGGAACTACACACGGGCGGTAACACGGTCCGCCGCAACGCCCGCGCGTCAGTCCCCGAGCAGCTGCTGACCGGAAGGCGCCAGCCTCGGGCCAGCCAGCTCGACCCCTACAAGCCTCACCTGGACAAACTCTGGGCCGAAGGACACACCAACGCCATCCAGCTGCATGCTGAGCTCCAAAACCTCGGCTACCGCGGGAGCTACCAGATCATCAGCGACCATCTGCGACCGAGGCGCCGCCAACGCATCCGCGTCGTCCCACCCGCACCACCAGGAATCCGCAGGGTCACCGGCTGGATGATGCGGCACCCCGAGAGCCTGGCCGACGGGGACCACCAGCAGTTCGCCACCGTACTTGCCCACTGCCCTGAACTGCAGGCCCTCCACGAGCACGTCCGCGGCTTCGCAGAGATCCTTCAAACCCCCTCCGGCCAGCACCTCAAAGACTGGATCACCGCTACCCGCACCGCGGACTCACCCCGCCTGCACACATTCGCCACCGGGCTGGCGAAGGACTGGGAGGCCGTGCTCCAGGGCCTGAGTACACGCTGGAACTCAGGCCCGGTCGAAGGCCGCGTCAATCACATCAAGATGATCAAACGCCAGATGTTCGGACGAGCCAGGCTCCCCCTGCTCCGCAAACGCGTCCTTCTCACAGCAGCAGCAAACAGGTGACCCGGGAGCCAGGGCTGTCAAACCTCTCCGGCATGCTCACCAGCATGAACGAAGACACCTTCTGGCAGCTCATCGAGGACTGCAGGCCCACGGAACCTGACCCGGACGCCGACGTTCTTGCAGACACCCTCACCGAGCGGCTCGCCCAGTCTCCGTTGTCGCTGGTCATCGGCTTTGCCGAACAACTGTCTTGGGCGCTCTACCGGCTGGATCGCAAGGAGTACGGACACGACCTGGGCGGAGATGCCTTTCTCTACACCCGTGCCGCGGTCGTCGCCGCCGGCCGCACCGTCTTCGACAGCGTCCTCGAAGACCCTGCGGCCTTCACTCCTTACGTCACCGACCTCATCTGGGCCGAGCCCCTGCTCTACACACCGGACCGGGCATACAGACGCATCACCGGAAAGGAGTGGGACCGCGACACGCGCTACTCCTACGAGTCGTGCTCGAACATCGAGGGCTGGGCTGATTGAACAGCAGGCCTGCCGACGGTGACGACCTCCAGCACCGTTTATCGTCCTCACGGAATGTGTGCCAGAACCCTGAAGTTGTCATCCATCACCAGGCCCAGGTAGCCGGCTGGCGGTTGGCCCGCGGGTGAGGAGCAGTGTCTGGTGAATGCTGCCCAGGAGAGGCCCGTCTCTACGGCGAGTTTGGCCCCGGTCCGGGGTGCTGCCGGATTTCGGTGGACCGCGTCGAGCGTGGCCGTGACGGCCGGGTCGTCGAGTGCTGCCGCCCAGCCGTCTGTGGTGCCGACGGGGGTGGGCTGATCGGCGAACCAGAAGCGCAGGGCGTACATCGGGAGCGCGTCCGGGAGGGCGGGGACGGTCGAGCCGGTACCCAGGCGCGGATTGCCGAAGTCGCCGGCCAGGCGCTGGACCGCTGCGTGCAGCTCGGGGTGGCCGTTCGGCTGCCGGCAGGTGGTGTGGGCGAGGCGGTCACGCATTTCGGCGCTGGCGGGGATCTTGTGACGTGACGGCTACCCGATGGCGGGAGCAGCGGTTGGCGTATTGACAGCCTGCGGCAGCGGCGATCCGAGTGCCGGACCGGGCGTCTGGGGCGGCGGGAAGCCCGAGGTCGTTTCGCAGCCGGGTCCCTACCGTGTGGTCCTGTCACCCACCCTGCTCAAGGGGAAGTACAAGGCGATCGGGCACGGCGGGCCTGATCAAGCCCTCGCCCGCGGTCTCTCCCACTGGATCGACAACCCGGTCCCCGTCTTCGCGGCCTACGAGGGGCCTTCCAGTACCGACAAGAACAAGGCTGCGGACATCGTGACCGTCACTGGTGTGCAAGGGTCCGTGCTCAGCCCGGTACAGGCGCGCACTCAGATGCTGGACATGCTGGACCGCCGATGGGAATTCCCGCAGACAACCGTCGTCGGCCCCCGCGCCATCACTGCCTCCGGCGGCGAACCTCCGTCGCAAATCGCCGCCAAGCCCTGACCGACCGTCCCGGAGACCCCCGCCGTCAGCTCGGCCGGAGCCGTGTCACCCGGCAGGCCCAGACTGTGCTGGCCGAACTGATCGAGCGCGCCGACGTCGGCGAGTTCGACGGCAACGAGTTCGGAGGCGGTGAGGTCACCCTCTACGCGTACGGTCCGGACGCCGATGCCCTGTTCGCCGTCATGGCCCCCGTTCTGCGTGATCTTCCCTTCCGCCCGGCGCACATCGTGCTGCGCTACGGGTCGGCAGTCGGCGCTTCAGCGGTCGAACGCCGTGTTGACCTCTGACGAAGGAGAGGGGCCCGCGGACCCAGGAGTGTGCGTTGGCGTAGGAGGTCGAGGTTGGCTCGGCCGTAGGCCCCGCGCTTGACGAGCTCGGCGTCAGTGCCCCGGCTTTCGACCCGGCCGTATCCGAGTCCGCGCCGTGTCCGGTCGATCGATGGCAGAGTCTTCCCCTCGGTCAACAGTGCTCGGGCCGCTTCGTGTCCCTGCGTCGTGCGGGCCACCAGGCGCCGGAGCCGGCCCAAAACGTCGAGTGTGCGCCAAGGCGGGACGAACGGCACGACCACCGCCTCGGAGGACTCCGGCACGGCCCGGCCCTCACGGTTGCGGCACGGAGCGGACCGCGTGATCGCCTCCACCGCTGTGCCGGCTGCGGCCGCGCTCGACGACCCGGGGGATGTCCTGCTCCATCTCGTTCCGCTGCGCCCGCACGATGCCACGGCCCTGGCCTCGACGGTACGGGCGGGCGGATCGTCTCGGTCGCAACCCCCATCGAGGCACCTGCCGAAAGCGGGGTGCCAGTAACCACGTGGCGCACCTGGCGGAGCTCGTGGCCTCGTTGACGCGGGGCGGGCAGGTCACCCCGTCGACATTCCACCGCCTTAGCGAAGCCGGCCGGATCAGGGGCAAGGTCGTCAGCGTTGCCCGGGACGGGCGACGGCACCGTGTGTCCGTTAGGGGGCGAGACCCCCTCGCCACCCACCTGAAGTGCCGCTCCGTGCAGCGACCGGCGGCACGGGGGCTGCCCGGCACGTGTGCAGACGAGGACGTCCGCTACCCCTCGTCCACCGTTTTGACACCCCACAGGCAGGGTTGTAGAGTCAAACAGTTGCCTCGAACCGGACAGGTTCGGCGACTCCCACCCAACAAGGCATCAAACACCTGTCGGGTGCACTCGATTCTTAATTCGGAATCTGAAGCCGGGGAAATCCGGTGGAAAACTTCTGATAGAGTCGGAACCGCCGGAAAGGGAAAACGCGAAAGCGCAGAACCTCGAAAGCGCCGAGGAAAATCGGACACGAAAGAGTCTGATAGAGTCGGAAACGCAAGAACAGAACGAAAGCCCGGAGGAAAGCCCGAGAGGGTGAGTACAAAGGAAGCGTCCGTTCCTTGAGAACTCAA
>NZ_JBEXKC010000173.1:0-6305 GCF_040609475.1 Streptomyces sp. NPDC004667
GCGCGCGGCCGGGCGCCGCGCTCCGGCGCCGAGGCGCGGGGTCGGGCGATGACGGCCTCGACCCAGTGCAGCTCCCGGGCGTCGGCCAGGACGGCCAGGCACTCGGGCGGCAGTTCCACGCTTTTCTGGGCGCAGTACACCGTCGCATCCAGCGGCAGCGAGGCCCGGTCGCCCTCGGACCAGAGGAAGGGAAGGCTGTCGACGAAAACCGTGGGCACGCCGAGGGCCAGCAGCGCCGTCGCGGCCGCGCCGTCCAGGACGACCACGGCGGCCCGCACCCCCTGTGACCGTACGAACTCCTCGACCGCGGGGGCCGCCGGACCGGTGTCGCCCGGCAGGTCGTACCAGCCGTCCACCGCGTGCTCGGCGAGCAGGGGGCGGCCCAGTCCCGACGCCATTCCGACGAATCGCAGAGGCGGCGTGGACCGGTCTCGCAATTCGGATAGCACCGCGCTCAGTTTTCCCGAGCTTCCCCATCCGAATTCCGCCCCGACGATTGCGACGGTGACGGGATCCGGGTGGGTGGAGGGAGCCGCGGAGCGCAGGGCGTGGATGGGCGGCATCGGCTGACTCTCGCATTTCAGTGGAGGAGTGGCACGCTGGGAAAAGGGGGACGGGCGCCGCGCACGCACCCGCATGCGCACAGACGCAGTGGCCCGCATCGGGGCCGGGTGATTGCTCCCCGAAGTCCCTGTCGGGCACAACCATTCCGTATGCGGGTGCATGATGCAAGAAATCGGTGCGGCCCTGAAACCAGCGAGTGAATAGCCCGATCAGTCGCATAATCATTTGCCGGTGGGCGGTAATTGAGTATGCGCCACAAGGCCGAAAACCCATCAGCCGGGCCACCGGAATCGAATCGCCCCGAGCGTGTCCGGCCGCTAGCATCTGCCCCCATGGGCTACCTCGAAGCCGCCTCCCTCGGACACGTTCTCCCCGATGGACGCGAGCTGTTCAGCGATGTCTCGTTCCGGGTATCGGCAGGCCAGACCGTCGCGCTCATCGGTGACAACGGCGCGGGCAAGACCACGCTCCTGCGCACCCTCGCGGGCGACGTCCCGGCACAGCAGGGATCGTTTCGAAGCCAGGGCGCCGTCGCGGTCATGCCCCAGTTCATCGGCAGCCTGCGTGACGACCGCACCGTCCGGGACCTCCTGCTCACCGTCGCCCCCGTGCCGCTGCGGACGGCGGCCGCCGCCCTCGACGCGGCCGAACTCGCCATGATGGAGGCCGATGACGAAACCACCCAGGTCCGGTACGCCCAGGCGCTGGTGGACTGGGGCGAGGCCGGCGGGTACGACCACGAGGTGCTCTGGGACACGGTGACGGTCGCCGCACTCGGCGTCCCGTTCCAGGCCGCGCAGTTCAGGGAGGTGACGACGCTGTCCGGTGGCGAGCAGAAGCGCCTCGTCCTGGAGGCCCTGCTCCGGGGCCCGGCCGAACTGCTGCTGCTCGACGAACCGGACAACTATCTGGACGTTCCGGGAAAGCGCTGGCTGGAGGAACAGCTCACCCAGACCCGCAAGGGGGTGCTGCTGATCACCCACGACCGTGAGGTGCTGAGTCGCACGGCCGGCCAGGTCGTGACCCTGGAGGGCGGAACGGCCTGGACCCACGGAGGCGGATTCGCCGGCTGGGGCGAGGCCCGCGAGGCGCGCTGGCAGCGTGTGGCGGAACTGCGTCAGCGCTGGAGCGAGAAGCACGAGCAGCTCAAGCAGTTGGTCCGGACCCTGCGTCAGCAGTCGTCCATCAGCGACGAGATGGCCTCGCGGTACCACGCGGCCCAGACGCGGCTGAGGAAGTTCGAGGAGGCCGGACCGCCGCCCGCGCCGCCGCGCCGGCAGCGGGTCGCACCGGACTTGCGCGGGGCCCGGACCGGCATCCGCGCGATCACGTGCCAGAACCTCGAACTCAGCGGCCTGATGAAGCCGTTCGACCTGGAGGTGTTCTTCGGCGACCGGGTCTGCGTGCTCGGCTCCAACGGGTCCGGCAAGAGCCACTTCCTGCGCCTGCTGGACGAGGTCTCCGCGGAGACGGCCCCGAGCGTGGGACACACCGGTGTGTGCCGACTGGGCGCACGCGTCCGACCCGGGCTGTTCGCCCAGACGCACCGGCACCCGGAGTGGGCCGGCCGGACCCCGGCCGAGATCCTCGGCGCCGGGGAGGGCGACCGCCCCGGGCTGGACCTTCAGGGCGCCATGTCGGCCCTGAGCCGCTACGGCCTGGCAGGCGCCGGACGCCAGAGCTTCGAGACCCTCTCGGGCGGTCAGCAGGCACGCTTCCAGGTCCTGCTGCTGGAACTCGCCGGGGCGACCCTGTTGTTGCTGGACGAACCGACCGACAATCTCGACCTGATCTCGGCCGAGGCCCTGGAGCAGGCCCTGACCGACTTCACCGGAACGGTCGTGGCGGTCACCCACGACCGCTGGTTCGCCCGGGTGTTCAGCCGTTTCCTGGTCTTCCGGGAGGACGGCAGGGTGGTGGAGACGGACGAACCGGTCTGGGACGAGGGCCGGGTCAGCCGCGTCCGCGGCTGACCCGGGACGGCGTCTCCGCCGTGTCGAGGCCCATGCTTCCCGTCACGTGCCGTCGTGCGTCCCCTGGGTTCGGGTGGCGCGGTACCGGTCGAGGGCCTGCCTGGCTTTCCGCTCGGTGAGGATGGGAAGGAACGTCTTGAGCCTGGCACCGCTCAAGTCCCTGCCCGCGTCCTCGACCGTGGCTTCGACGACGATCGCGTCGATGTCGGGATATGCGGCTGCGAGGCGGGTGACGAGGTGCCGGAGGGTGCCGTCCTCGTCGTGGAATTGCTGTGCCATGTCTCCTGGATTCTGTCGTCATGCGGATGCAGGCTGACTGCCCACATTGATGAGGCGGCGATGCAGCCGGAAGGAGATCTTCAGCCAGATGTGTTCCGCGTTGCTTCCGGCGGACGCCCATCCATCCGACCGGCCGGTCCGCAGCGCGTTCCCGAAGCGGCCGGCGGCGGTGTCACGCGTCCGGCCCACCCCGGATGCGAGGGCCACCGCGTTCGATGACGATCGCAGGCGGAGGAGGCAGGCGCGGGTGCGTCCTCGCGACCGGTGAAGGGCCCGGTGAAGGGCCCGGCGAAGGGCCCGGTGACGGGCCGAGGCCGCGGGCGGAGGAGGAACCTTGACCCAGCTGGCTCGGATTCCCCTGGCGGACGGCGGCTTCCTGCTGGTGGAGGCTCCGGCGGCGGCCGGGCCGGTGAAGGCGGGCCGCCTCGGCGACGCCGTCCGCGAACTCCCCGGCACCCTGCAATCCGCCCTGGGGTCGGTGACGGACGCGGCGGGAGCCATGCTCGACCAGCTGCGCAGGGCCGGCCCCGACGCGATCACGGTCGAGTTCGGCGTCGACCTGGCCTTCGAGGCCGGGGCCGTGATCACCAAGAGCAGCACCGACTGCCACCTGCGCGTGACGATGGCGTGGAAGGAGCGGTCCACCGGTACGGGCACGGACCCGAAGCCCCCTGCCTGACCCCGACCGGCCCGGGGCCCGGTGTGACCCGCCGGCTGAAGGCGTCGCCGGGACGAGTCGCCTACGGGCGCACGCTCAGGCTCTGGGGCCGATGTCGTTCCAGCCGCGTTCGATGTCGTTCCAGCCGCGTTCGAGGAGGTCGAAGGCGCGTGTGACCGCCTCGTGGCGGTCGGCGTGCCCGGGGGCGCTGCGGGGGGCCTCCAGTGCGAAGTGGGCGAGTGCGGCGCAGTCCGGATCACCGGCGGGGACTCCGCTCGCCTCGGCGATGGCGTGCGCGAGCGAGGTCTCGTGGCGGAGCCACATGCGCTGGGCGTACTCGCGCAGGGCGGGGGTGCCCTCCACGAGCGAGACGAAGGCCGCGAAGGCGGGGTCGGCGTCCCGGCGGCCGACCCGGCAGCTCAGGGCGTGCTCGCGCAGGGCCGCCACGACGGACTGGCCACGGGCCCTCTCCTGCACGGCGGCCAGCAGCCGGGCCTCCTGCTCGGCGTCCTCGTCGAAAACGAGGGCCTCTTTCACCGGGAAGTACTTGAACAGGGTGGTGGTGGACACGTCCACGGCATCGGCGATGTCCCGGATGCCGACCTGGTCGTAGCCGCGTTCGAGGAAGAGGCGCAGGGCGGCATCGGCAAGGGCCCGTCGGGTGGCGGCCTTCTTGCGTTCGCGGCGCCCCACCGGTTCTCGATCCGCGGTCGTCTCGCTCATGTCCGCACCCTACCCTCTGGTTGTACGGCTATGAAGATTGAGTTGTTGCACTCACCGGTGACGCCATCGGACCGGAGCCGTGGACCGGGGCCCGGACGGCGGAGCCGCCGTCCGGGCGTTGACGGCACGCCGGGGCTACGGCCGGGCGGGCCGGTGCCGCTCCCGCGCTTCGTGCCTGCGGTCCACCACCGCACGGAGTTTCCCGCTCGTCGGCGTGCGGTCCAGGGCGGCGCCGTGCACCGGCTCCACCGTGAAGTCCAGCAGCTGCTCCGCCACGGCCGAGCGCACTTCGGGGTAGGCCGCCAGGAAGGCGTCGCGCGCCGCGGCCGGGTCCAGGGTGTCGGTGCGCTCCATGCGGAGGGTGAGGACCTCGCGGACGGGCCCGCCGGCCAGGACCGTCTGCATCTCGCCGCTGTAGTGCAGCCGCTCCTGCGCGATGGCCACGAAGCGGCGGTGGTTGATGAAGTACGTCGCCACCCGCATCACCTCGCCCAGCCGGCCGAGCAGTTCGAAGCGCGGGGCGTGGCTGCCGCAGGGGCAGCGGCCCGGCAGGGCGCGTCCGAGGTCGCCGATGACGTAGCGGTCGAGGTGCTGGCCGCGGCGGGCGCGGGTGGTGAAGACGAGCCGGCCGGTCTCCCCGGGCGCCACCGGGCGGTCGGCGTCGATCTCGACGATCTCCAGGGTGTGGAGGTCGGCGTGGAGGTGGTGGACGCTGCCCGTGCTGTGCGTGCACTGGTAGCCGAGCGGGCCGAGGTCGGTGCTGCCGTAGGTGAGGGAGCGGATGACCTCGATGCCGTAGGTCTCGGTGAGGGTGCGGCGCTGCTCCTCGGTGAAGTGTTCGCCGCCGTAGTAGATCTTGCGGATGCCGCCGTAGGGGCGCAGGAGGTCCGAGGCCCCGTGCAGGAGCTGCCAGAGGTAGGACGGCATGCCGAAGAGGGTGTCCACCTCGTACGCGATGATCATCTCCGCGGTCGCCCGGTGGTCGGGTCCGGCGGCCATCGGCATCTGGACGCCGCCGAGGCGTTCCAGAATGGAGAAGAAGCTGATGAACCCGCCGTACATGCCGCCGCAGTAGAAGAGGTTGGCGGTGCGGTCGCGCGCCGGGTCGTAGCCGGCGGCGAGCAGGCCGCGGGCGGCGGCGTGCATCTGCGTGTCGTAGTCCTCGTACGTGAAGAGCGACAGGGCGGGCGCACCGGTGCTGCCTCCGCTGCGGAAGTACAGCTCGGCGTCGCCCCGGTCGACGCCGCGGTTGAGGTCCTGGACGGCGGCCTTGTCGAGCAGCGGTCCCGCGGGCGCCGGGAAGGCGACCGGGCGGGCGAGGTCGTCGAGGCAGGCGGTGGTGGCGAAGCGCCGGTCGGCCTGGACCGCGACGCGGCGGCTGTAGCGCTGGAGGGCGTACACACCGTCGTGGGGTTCGCCGGAGTAACCGGCCGTCATGGCGCCGACGGGCGTGACGCGGGTGGCACCGGCCGCCAGGACCAGGGCGGACAGCTCGGCGGTGTCGGTGCGGCCGGCCGCGATGCCCGCGGTCTGGAGGTAGCGGCGCATGGGGCGCAGCGTCGCGATGAGCTTCTTGCGGGGCAGCGGCTTGACCCAGACGCTGCGGTGCAGCGGGGAGGCGGTGAGGGCCGGGCGGGTGTCGGCGATGACGCGCCAGGTGCCGTCGGGAGCGGCCAGGACGCGGGTGAAGCCGAGGTGTTCCTCCAGACGGGCGAGGTGCTCGGTGGTGGTCAGCTCGGCGTACTCGGCCGGGTCGAGCTCCACCCCGGCGGGCGCGGGCCGGGCGGCCAGCGCGGCGGCGATCCGCTCGGCGCACGCGTGGAGTTCCCCGGTGTCCTCGGTGTCGAGGTAGACCACCTGGGGGCTGGAGCAGGCCTGCTGCTCGAAGAGGCAGATGTCCCGGGCCAGGGCGGTCAGGGTCTCCTCGTCCGCCCAGCCGTCCCGCGTGAGGTAGGCGAAGGAGATCTTGTGCCCCCACTCCACCAGGCGGCAGCCGGCCGGGACGTGCGCGGCGACGCCCTCGACGGCGGCCTCGCCGCCCCACACGGCGACGGCGTCGGCGGGGGCGCACATCAGGCGCAGCCAGTCCTGGCGGGAGGAGGGGAAGC
>NZ_JBEXKC010000174.1:0-6099 GCF_040609475.1 Streptomyces sp. NPDC004667
AATGGGTGCGCCAGACGTGTTGCACGGCCGATCGGGGGGAGGGCGCCGCCGCCGCGGCGGCGGCGCCCTCCGGTCAGGCCGCGGCCTTGCGGCGGTAGCGGGCGGCGCCCGCCAGGGCCACGAGGGTGACGGCGAGGGTGATGACCGTGACGGTCCACAGGCCCGCCCGGTACGGGGCGATCCCGCCGGTGGAGAGCGAGAAGGCGGTGGCGGTGACGGCGATGACCACACCGTTGCCGATCTGCGCGCCGGCGTTGAACAGGCCCGAGACCAGGCCCTGCTCGTCGGGCTCGGCGGTGCCGACGGCCGCGATGTTCAGTGCCGGGTAGACCGCGGCGAAGCCGAGGCCGCCGAGGAGCTGCTGCGCGAACAGCGTGACCAGCGGGTCGACCTGACCCATGAGCAGGACCCAGCCGAGGTAGCCGATGCTCAGCAGGACCAGGCCGCCGGTGGCGACGGGCCAGGCGCCGTACTTGGTGACCAGGGCCGCGCCGTAGCGGGCGGTGCCCGCGGTCAGCACGCCGCCGAGGAGGAAGGCGAGGCCGGCCTCCAGCGGGCTCCAGCCCAGCTGCTCCTGGTAGTAGAGGGTGAGCACGAACTGGAAGGAGACGTAGGCGCCGAAGAAGAGCATCGAGACCAGGGCGCGGGTCAGCTGGCCCTTGCGGAAGACGGAGAGCGGGACCAGCGGCGCCGGGTGCCGGCTCTCGACCACGGCGAACAGCGGGAAGAGGACCGCGGCGGCGATGAGCGAACCGATCGTCTGCGCGTCGCTCCAGCCGTTGCTCGCGGCCCGGCTGAGCCCGTACACGAGGGCCACCGCGCCGGCCGTCACCGTGACGGCGCCGAGGATGTCGATGCTTCCGCTCTTGCCCTTCTCCTGCTGGGCGGGTACCACGGAGGCGGCGAGCAGGGCGACCAGGACACCGGCCACGGCCGGGGCGAACAGGACCAGGCGCCAGGAGACGCCCGCCATCAGGCCGCCGAGGATCAGGCCGAGCGAGTAGCCGGCCGAGGCCACGGCGAGGAAGGTGCCGAGCGCGCGGTTGCGTGACTGCTCGTCACGGAAGGCGTCGAGCAGGATCGCCATGGCGGCGGGTGCGGTGATACCGGCGCTGACGCCCTTGAGGAGACGGGCGACGACCAGGAGCACTCCGTTGTCGGCGATGCCGCCGAGGATGCTCGCCACCACGAAGACGGCGAGGAAGCCGATCAGCAGCTTCTTGCGGTTGTAGAGGTCGGCCAACCGGCCGCCCAGCAGCAGGAACCCGCCGAATCCGAGCGCGTAGGCGGAGACGACCCACTGGAGTGCGGAGGTCGACATGCCCAGGTCCGCCTGGACCAGGGGGAGGGCCGGTCCCATGCTCGCGATGTCCATCGCGTCCAGGAACTGCACCGCGCACACGACCAGGAGCAGCAGGGGCAGGCTCTTGACCACGGGGGCGGACGGTAACACCGTCCGTGCGATGGGGGGAGAGGTCGGTGATGCCTCGGTCATGATCAGACTCCGATCGGAGGGTCGTCGGAAGCAGTGGGCCGCAACATGGTGAAGAATGACGGACCGATCAGTCCGGGACTGATCGGTCCATTTCTAGCGCTCACAAACCCCGCTGTCAAACGTATGCTGGGATCCGCGGGGGAGAGGGGAAGGAGTTCAGACATGGCGCGTACACCGGCACCAGGTACGAGGCGGCGGATTCTGGAGGCCTCGGCCAAACTCTTCGGTGAGCAGGGGGTCCGGGCCGTCGGCATGCAGCAGGTGATCGACGCGACCGGAGTGGGCAAGAGCCTGCTCTACCGCGAGTTCGCCAGCAAGGACGAGCTCATCGCCGCCTGGCTGCGGGAGAGCGACGCGCAGTGGTGGGAGCAGGCCGAAGAGGTCACGGCCCCCCACAGCGGCGACCCGGCCCGGCAGATCCTGGCGCTGATGGAGTTCTTCCAGGCCAGCGTCAGGGAGCCGGACTTCCACGGCTGCATCTACTACAACACCTCCAGCGAGTTCCGCGACCCGGCGCACCCGGGCCGCCAGGAGGCGACGCTGCACCTCAAGGGCCTGCGCAACTGGCTGCGGGACATGGGCGCCCAGGCCGGCGCGGAGGATCCCGACGCCCTGGCCGACACGCTGATGCTCGTCATCGGCGGCCTGCTGGCCAACGGCGAGGTGCTCGGGGCCGACGGGCCCGCCCGGATGGCCCTGGCCACCACCGAGCTCGTGCTGCGCCAGCACTGCCCCAACGCGCTGGCGGGCGCCGTTCTCTGACCCGGGCCGCCCTACGGGAACGGCCCCGCGGCACCGAGGTGCCGCGGGGCCGTTCCGCGTGCTCACGGGACCCCCGTCAGGGGCCCGCGACACCGGTGGGCCGGGGCCGGGCCGCGCGCACGGCGACGCCGTGCTCCTCGTAGCCGTCGTCGTAGACGAACGACGAGGGCATCCGGTCGTGGAACTGGTAGTCGGCTTGAATTCGCCCGTCCTCGGCGAGCACGACGATGTCCTGGCCGGACATCTCCATCTCGCCCGTGGCCGCCGAGACCATCACCCAGTTGAACCGGACGACGTCGTGGTGGCCGGTCGCGTTGTTCGAGGACCGGAACTCGTAGCCCATCGGGCCGTACACCTCGTGCGTGTAGGCCAGTTGCTCCAGGAGCGCCGCGTGCCCCCGGATCGGGTCCTTGCGGTAGAAGACGTACGTGCAGTCGGGCGCGTACAGGGCGTGCACCATGTCGCGCCGGCGCTCCGCGTCGGTCTCGTTCCACAACGCGACGTAGCGCGCCAGGAGTTCGTTGGGTCGGGGCAGCATGACGGTGTACCTCCGGTTCTGCGGGGACGCCGCCCGGTCAGGGCCCCGCGGCGTACCGCGGCAGCAGCTGGGCCAGGTCGGCCGTGATGGCGCGGGCGTGGGTCCGCAGGTAGAAGTGGTCCCCGGGGAAGGTCCGGCACCCCAGGAAGTCACGGGTCCGGCCGGCCCACGACCGCATGGCCCCGGGCGCGAGGAGCGGATCCCCGCGCCCGAAGTACGCGACGACGGGAGCGCCCACGGCCGCCCCGTCGTCCGGGAAATCCGCGCACACCGCGCCGTCGGCACCCATCGCCCGGACCGCCGCCGCCAGCAGCTCCGCGTCGGCCTCGACCTCCGCCGGCAGCCCGCCCAGCAGGCGCAGCGCTTCGAGGGGGTCCCGGGACAGCGCCGCGGGCGCCGAGAACCCCTCGGGAGCCCACCCCGACACGGCGAGCAGCGCCGGGGCCGGCAGGCCCCGCCGCTCCATCTCCACCGTCAGCCGGTAGCCCAGCAGCGCCCCCATCGAGTGCCCGAACACCGCGTACGCGCGCCCGTCCAGCTCGTCCGAGACCACCCGCGCGAGAGCCTCCACCAGCGGGCCGAGCCGCGTGTACGGGGCCTCGCGCCGCCGCTCCTGACGGCCGGGCAGCTGCACGGCCTGGCAGGACACCGAGCCGGGGAGCTGCGCGGGCCACTCCCGGTACATGGAGGCGCCGCCCCCGCTGTGGTGCAGCAGGAACAACCGCAGCTCCGCCTCCGGTTCCGCGTCGGCCGGATGCAGCCACCGCGACGCGCCCTGCACCTCGGGCAGCGGGCCCAGGGTCTCCATCGCGCTCTACGCCGCCGTGGCCGGGGCGGGCGACGCGGCGGCGGCCGTGTGCCGTTCGCGCAGCACCCGGCGCAGCACCTTGCCGGTGGGATTGCGCGGCAGCGCGGTCACGATGTCGTACCCCGTCGGGATCTTGAACCCGGCGATCCGCCCGTTCATGAACCGCAGGAACTCCCGCGGGGTGGCCTCGGCTCCCGGACGCAGCACCACCGCGGCCCGTACGGCCTCGCCCCAGTCGGGGTGCGGGACTCCGTACACGCAGACCTCGGCGACCGCCGGGTGGGCCCGCAGGGCATTCTCGACCTCCGTCGGATAGATGTTCTGACCCGCGACGATGATGGTGTCGTTGACCCGGTCTACGAGGAACAGGTAGCCGTCCGCGTCGAGGTGCCCCATGTCGCCCATGGCCAGCCACTCGCCCGCCTCGCCCGACAGGGCCTGCGCCGTCACCTCCGGCAGCCGCCAGTACCCGAGGAAGCGCGCCGGGCTCTTGATGACGACCCGGCCCACCTCGCCCGCCGGCAGCCGCCGGCCCTCCCCGTCCAGGATCCGCACCTCGTTGCCGGGGCAGACCCGGCCCGCCGAGCCCAGGACCCGGCTGTCCGGGGTGTGGTCCTCCGGCGCCAGGCAGGTCACGAAACTGCCCGCCTCCGCCGAGGAATAGCCCTGCGCCAGCTCGCAGCCCAGGACGTCGATGCAGGTCAGCAGCAGTTCGCGGTCGATGGGGGAGCCGCTGTAGACCACCTTGCGCAGCGAGCGGAAGGTCTCGCGGGACGTGCCCCGCTCGGTCAGCATCATCCGCAGCATCGCGGGCGCCGCCCACAGCGTCGTGATCCCGTGGCGCTCGATCAGCCGGGTGGCCTCGTCGGCGATGAACTGGCGCATGATCACCGTGGTGGCGCCGGCGTTGAAGGAGTGCATGAACCAGCCGAACCCCGAGGTGTGCAGACCGGGGAAGCAGCTCAGCCCCCGGTCCTCGGGACGCCAGTCGATCCAGTCGACCCCCGCCGCCCGGGTGTCGGCGATGAAGGTGAAGAAGGTCCGCTGCGCCAGCACCACCCCCTTGGGCAGGCCGGTCGTCCCGCTCGTGTACAGCTGCGCCACCGGGTCGTCGAAACCGGCCGCGGCGGCCGGGGCCGGATCCGTGTCCGGCCGCCCCCGCTTCCAGTCGAGGAACCCGCCCGCCACATGGGCGTCGGAGTCCATCTCCACGATCCGGCCCAGCCGGGGCAGCGACGGCCGCAGCCTGTCCACCACCGGCCGGAACTGTCTCTCCACGAAGAGGAGTTCGGCCTGCGAGTCACGCAGGACGTGCTCGACCTCGCCGGCCGTGAGCCGCGAGTTCACCGGCACCAGCACCGCCCCGCTCTTCGCGCAGCCCAGCGCCAGGTCGTAGTAGTGCTCCGATTCCCGGCCCAGGTAGCCGATCCGCGCGCCCGCCGCCGGACCCGAGTCCAGCAGCGCGTGCGCCGTGCGGTTGCTCTCCCGGTGCAGCTGCCCGTAGGTCAGCGTGCGGTCCTCGCAGATCACCGCCGGCCGGTCGGGCCGGTTCCGGGCGTGCAGCGCCGCGCGGGCGGCGAGGGTCCGGTCCTCCGTACGGTTGTCCATGGGGTTCCCTCGTGTCGTTTGGCTGTTGCTCAGGGGGCCGGCGCCGCCACCACGGGCGCGGGTGCCAGCCGGTGGGACAGGACCTCGGCGAGCTCCTCCACCGAGGGGTGGTCGAAGACCGCCGACGAGACCAGGGGGACGCGCAGCCGCGTCTGGAGCCTGGTCCTGAGCACGATCGCGGTCAGCGAGTCCACGCCGAGTTCCAGGAAGCTCGCCCGGGTGTCGACGTACTCCGGGTCGTCGACCGCGAGGAGCGCGGCGACCGTGGCCCGCACCAGCGTGACCAGCGCGGCCCGCCGCTCCCCGGGCGGCGCCGCCGTCAGCGCCTCCACGTCTACCGGCGCGGACGCGGCCGGCTGCGCCGCCCCGGCGGCCACCTCCACCGGCCGGTCCGGCAGCCGGGTGAAGCCCATCCCGGACAGCTCCGCCACCGGCCGGCCGACGCCCTCGGGCCCGTCCTCCAGCAGCAGCAGGTCCAGCGTGAAGGCCGGGCCGTCGCCCGCCGCGGTGTCCGGACGGTCGGCCCAGGTGACCCGCACGGCGGAGCGCAACGCCTGCCCGCGCGGCTTCTTGAAGCACCGCAGCCGGCCCACGCTCGTGGCCACGTAGTGGCGGCCGTCGTCGGCGAGGGCGGCCAGGGCGTGCGTCGCCCCGTCCAGCAGCGGCGGCGGGAGGTGCTCGGCGCGCGAGACGTCCGCGCCGGACAGCTCCGTCACCGCGAAGTTCGGCCCGTACGCCGTCACCGAGCGGGCCCGCCGGAACTGCGGCCCGTACTCCAGCCCGGCCTCGGCGTAGGCGGCCCGCACGTCCTCGGCGTCCAGCGCCTTCGAGGAGCGCACCCCCCGCACCGCGCCCAGCAGGCCCACCAGCGCCCGGCCCTGATCGGAC
>NZ_JBEXKC010000175.1:0-6047 GCF_040609475.1 Streptomyces sp. NPDC004667
GTGGTCGCGGGCCTGCCGGGGACGCTGCTCGGGCAGGGGCGTGACGCGGTCGACGGCGTGGGGGCCGCCGGGTGGGGTGGTGGGGCCATCGTGCTGCGGTGCGGTGTGCGGCCCCTCGCCCCGACCGTGGACACCTGTGTGAACGTCAACGGTGTCGACTGGGTGCTCGACGACGAGCGGGCAGGGCGCAGCGGGGTGTGGGCGTTCACCACCTACGGGCGCGAGCCGGCCGTCGAGGTCGCGTTCGCCGGGGGCTCCCGGTTGGCGGGCGACGCCCTGATCGCGGTCAACAACGGGGTACGGGGCTTCCCGCAGAACTCCAAGTGCCTGGCGCTGAGCGACACGTGAGGGAGCGCCGGAGCGGGGCGGGGCGCGCGCATTCGGGTGACAGACCGCCACGGGCGGTGGCACGTCGGCGTTAGAAGGTCGACTTGCCCAACACGGGCCCGTTTCCGCTCTAGCGAAGGATTGCTTGAGAATGCTGAAGAAGATGATGGTCACCGCAGCAGCCACCGCCGCCGCGATCGGCGCGGGCGCTGCCGCTGCCGCGCCGGCCATGGCCATCGGCAACGACAACGGGATCAACACCGTCAACGGCAACGGCGCCTCCCAGGTCTACGGCAACCAGAAGACCGCCGGTGACATGAGCCCGCAGCTCAGCGCCGTCCAGGGCACCCTGAACAAGCCCTGCATCGGTCTGCCGGTCAAGGTCAACGCGCAGTCCCTGATCGCGATCCTGGCCAACGTCGGCGTCCAGGACGTCAACGTCCTCGCCAACCCGCAGAACCAGCAGTGCACCGAGAACTCCACCCAGGCCAAGGGCGACGAGCCGCTCTCGCACATCCTGGACAACATCCCGGTCCTCTCCGGCAACGTCTCCGCCAACAGCTGATCCGCCGGAAGGGCCGGTCGTGGGGGTCCGCACGAGCCCCCGCGGCCGGCCCTTCCGTGTGCCCGGGGTGCCCGTGGGCGCGTCGGGGGTGAGGGTCCGGACTGCGCGGCGATCTATGCTCCGGGGCATGACGACGGGGTCGGCGGGTGCCGGTGGAGGCGGAGAGCGGGTGCTCCTGTACGGGGCGGGCGGGCTCGTCGAGGGTGAGGAGGCGGCCGGGGCGTTGGCGGCGGCCGACTCCTGGCTCGTCGAGGAGGGCCGGGTACGGGAACTGCCCGCGCACTGGCGTCGGTTCGCGGCGGCCGTCGCCGAGGCGGGCGGGCCGGAGCCGGGGGGCTTCCCGGAGGCCGTCGCGGCGGCGCTGCCCCGGCGGGGATGCTGGTTCCCCCGGGTGGAACTGGTCGGCGGACGGTTGCAGGTGCGGGTGAGGCCGGCGCCCCCGCGGACGGACGCGGTGCGGTTGTGGGCCGGGGGCGAGGATCCCCGGCGGGCGCCGCGGCGCAAGGGGCCGGACCTGGGAGCCCTCGGGACCCTGCGGGCGGCGGCCGTCGCGGCGGGCGCCGATGACGCGCTGCTCGTCTCCGACGACGGGGTGGTGCTGGAGACCGCCACGGCGAGCCTGGTGTGGTGGGAGGGGGACGTCCTGTGCGTCGTCGATCCCGCTCTGCCGGTGCTCGCGGGGGTGACGGCCGCCTGGGTGGTGCGGCGCGCCGGGGAACTGGGCGTCGCGGTGCGGCGGCGCCGGGCGCGCCCGGAGGAGTTGGACGGGTGCGAGGTGTGGGTGACCAACGCGTTGCACGGGCTGCGGCCGGTCACCGGGTGGGTGGGGGCCGATGTGGCCGTCGGCCCCGCACCGCGGGTTCGGGAGTGGCGGGCCGCCTGGGCGGACGCCGCGGTGCCGCTGCCCCGGTAGCGGCAGAGGCAGGGGGCAAGGGCTGGGCGGGATCACGGCCACGTCGACGCCGGGGTGGCCGAGGCCGTTCCCGTGGCGGCCGTTGACCTGCGGTCCCGCGGGACGGGCGGGTGCCGGGGCCGCCGGTGGCGGCGTCCCGGCGCCGCTCAGTGCGCGTCGGAGTCGGCCGTGGCGGACAGCAGCGACAGGCGGCTCGCGGTCCGGTTGACGTCGAGCGGCAGGGACTCGCCCCGCAGCACCTCGTCGAGCGGTGCCTCTCCGACGAGGACGAGGCGTACGTCCCGGTCGCAGAGCACGTCGACGAGGTTCGCGAACCGCTGGGCCGCGTCGCGGTCCTCGCCGGCCAGGCGGGGCAGGCCGGAGAGCACCCAGACGGGGTGGCGGTCCGTCAGCGCGAGGTAGTCGCCGGTCGAGTTCGGCCGGTCGCACAGGTCGTGGAAGTCGAACCAGATCCGCTCGTCATCGACCGCCAGCGCCTGGACGGTGCGGCCGCCGGTCACTTCCACCTGCTGCCGGTCGCCGGGCCGCGGGAGGCGGAGGCCGTGTCCGGCGAGCTGCTCCTCGGTGCCGGGCCAGAGGTAGGCCCCGCGTTCGAACTCGGAGCGGGCGGTGCCCGACGCGTACTCGGCCCGGTAGTCCCGTCCCCCGCCGAGTTCGACGATGTCCATGGTCTCTTCGAGCATCTTGATCGTCGGCAGGAACATCTCGTGGAAGACGGGGTTGGGGAGCAGCCCGGCCGGAGGGTAGTTGGAGGTGGTGAGCAGGGTGATCCTCTGGTCGAGGATGGACCGCAGGACGCGGCCGATCAGCATCGCGTCGCCGGCGTCGTGGACGTGGAACTCGTCGAAGACGAGGAAGCGGCAGTCGCCGAGCAGCTCGGTGACGGCGAGGTCGGTGACCCGGCGGTCGCCCTGGTGGCGGTGGTAGGCGGCGTGGAACTCGCGGAAGAAGTCGTGGAAGTGCAGCCGGCGCTTGTTCCGCAGGGGTAAGGCCTCGTAGAGGGTGGTGGTCAGCCAGCTCTTGCCACGGCCGACCGAACCCCACAGGTACACCCCGCGCGCGGGCGCGGCGCCGCGGCCGAACAGTCCGCGTTTGCGGGTGACGTCCGCGGCGAGTTCACCGAGTCGGAAGGCGGCCTGTCGCTGGGCGTCGTCCAGGACGAAGCCGGACTGCCGGGCGGCGTTCTCGAACTCCCGCATCACTTGATGATCACCGGTTCCCCCCTGGTGTCGAATCCCTGATCGGCACGAGCGATCAAGAGATGATCATCTTTCCTGACGCGTGCCGCTCCCTCCAAGAGCGGTGGCTGGACAAACAGAACCTAGACCTCCTAGGTTTCTGCCTAGAAGGTCTAGGCAAGGATCGAGGGGGTGTCCCGTGGTACGTGCGGGGCTGAATGCCGCCGTCGTCGTGGAGGCGGCCGCCGCCATGGCGGACGAGGCCGGCATCGAGAAGGTGACGCTGTCCGCGCTGGCACGGCGCTTCGGGGTCAAGGACGCGAGCCTGTACTCGCACGTGCGCAACCTTCGCGACCTGCGGGTGCGGGTCGCGCTGCTGGCCTCAGAGGAGATGACCGGGCGGATCGCGGACGCCGTCGCGGGCCGCTCCGGCAAGGAGGCTCTCGTCGCCTTCGCCGACGCCTACCGGGCGTACGCCCTGGCGCACCCCGGCCGGTACGAGGCGACGCAGATGCGCCTGGCGCCGGAGGAGGTGGTGGACTCCGCCGCCCTGCGCCGCAGCGTCGAGCTGACCTACGGGATGCTGCGCGCCTACGGGCTCCGCGAGCCGGACCTGACCGACGCGGGCCGGCTGCTGCGCAGCGCCTTCCACGGCTTCGTCCACCTCGAACTCGGCGGCGGGTTCAACCACTCCCGCACGGTCGGGGAGTCCTGGGCGCGGTCGCTCGACGCGCTGCACGTGACGCTGGAGAACTGGCCGTCCCGCGACGACGCGGAAGACCGCGCTGAAGACCGCACGGAAGACGGCACGGAAGACGGCATGGATGCCGATGGGGAGGACCGCTGATGGAGACGCCCACCGCCCGCACCCTCGAGGTGCCCGGCGCGACCCTGTACTACGAGACGCGGGGCAGCGGCCCCGTACTGCTGCTGATCCCCGGGGGCGGAGCCGACGCCGCCGTGTACGCGGCGATCGCCCCCGCGCTCGCCGGCGCCGGGTACACCGTCGTCGCCCAGGACCCGCGCGGCCAGTCCCGCAGCACCCTCGACGGGCCCCCGTGCGAACAGCGGCCCGCCGACTGGGCCGACGACGCGCGCCGCCTGCTCGACGTGGTCTCCCCGCACGGGCCCGCGTACGTACTGGGCTGCAGCGCGGGCGCGATCGCCGCGCTCGACCTGCTGGCCCGCCACCCGGAGCGGGTACGCCGCGTGGTGGCGCACGAGCCGCCGCTGGTGGAGGTGCTGGAGGACCCCGCACCGTACCGGGCCCTGTTCGCCGAGGTCCGGGCGCTGTTCCTGGAGGAGGGCGCCGGACCCGCGATGAAGCGCTTCGGGGAGGGCCTCGGGGAGGCCCTGCCGGAGCGGGAGCCGGACGAACCGGCCCCCGAGGTACGGGAGATGATGCCGCGCGCGTACGCCAACACGCCGTTCTTCCTGGAGCACGTCCTGGGCCCCTTCACGGGCAGCGCGCCGGACCTGCCGGCCCTGCGGGAGGCCTCCGCACGGCTGGTCACGGCCGCCGGACGGGACTCGCGCCCGCAGCCGGCGCTGTACGGGCCGGCCCGTCGGCTGGCAGAGCTGACGGGGGCCGCCTTCGCCGAGTTCCCCGGCGGGCACCTGGGCTGCACGGAGCGGCCGCGGGAGTTCGCGGAGCGGCTGCTGGAGGTCCTGGGGAACGGGGACCGCTGAGGGCTACGGGGTGGCGCGGACCGGGAAGGTGAAGGCGTAGCCCCGCGCGGTGAGCCAGGGCAGGTACTGCTTGAGCGCCGCGACCGTCTCGCTGCGGTCGCCGCCGCCGTCGTGGAACAGGACGGTCGGCTGCTGCGGCAGCTTGCCCTCCACGGCGGACACGATCGCCGGCAGGCCCGGACGGCTCCAGTCCCTGGGGTCCACGCTCCAGCCCAGGGGCTGCATCCCGCTCTGGGTGGCCACCGCGCGGCTGTCGGGGGTGAAGGCACCGCCCGGCGCGCGGTAGTAGTCGACGGCGACGCCCGGCACGGCCTTCTGGATCATGGCCTTGCCGTCGAGTATCTGCTGACGCTGGTACGCGACGGGCTTGTGGTCCATGGTCTCGTCGTGGTCCGCGGTGTGGTCGCACAGCCGGTGCCCGTCGGCGGCGACCGCGCGCACCAGCTCCGGGTACTTCTTGGCGTTGGTCCCGATCATGCAGAAGGTGGCCTTGACGTGGTTCTGCCGCAGCACCTGGAGGACCTGGGGCGTCCAGCGGGGGTCGGGTCCGTCGTCGATGGTGATGGCGACGGCGTGCCCCGGGCCCTGGGCCAGCCGGGTGATCGCCAACGGGGTCCCGGCGGCGCCGTGCGCGGCGCTCCGGGCACCCTGGGGGGCGGTGCGGGCCGCGCCCTGCTCGCCCCGGGCGGCGGCGGGGGCGGATCCGTGGGCGGCGTCGTGCGCGCCCTGGGGGGCGGTACGGGCCGTGCCCTCGGGAGCCGTACGGGCCGCGCCGTCGGGGGCGGTGCGGGCCGTGCCCTCGGGGGCGGTGCGGGCCGTGCCGTGGGCGCCCTGCGCCGGGGTGCCGGCCGGGCCGTCCGTGGCGGCGAGGGCCGGTGCGGCGGCTGCCGCCAGGAGGCCGAGGACGGCCGCCGTGACGGCGGATCCCGCACGCCGACGACGTACGGAACTGGTGGTGATGCCCATGGACGCGCTCTTCCTTTGCGCTCGGCCCCCGGATCTCGTACTGCCGATCCAGGCTAGGTCAGGCGCCTTCGGGGCCGCCTCCCCCGACCGGCTCCGGAGGCGGGTCCGGGGCCGGTGGAGCGTCCGGATCCGTTGCGGCGGTCGGCCCGTGGCCGCCGGGGTGTGATTGGTCACGCCGGCCGGCGGGGCCGGTCCCCGGTCACCGAGGGTGTCCGGGCCCGCACTCCCGCGCACCCTCGACCGGCTCAGTGCGACGAGGTCACCGTCCAGGAATCGGTGCCGGTGAGGAGCGCCCCGAGGTCCGCCTTCCCGTACTGCTCCACCGCCGCTTCGAGCTGGTCGGCCATGAGGGTGTCGTAGACGGGGCGGGTGGTGTCGCGGAAGACGCCGATGGGGGTGTGGTGGAGGG
>NZ_JBEXKC010000176.1:0-5628 GCF_040609475.1 Streptomyces sp. NPDC004667
GGCGGACCACCGGGTCGGGATCGGCGAGCCGGGCCGCCAGGTACCCCGGTTCCCCGGCGGTCAGGGCGGCCAGCGCGGCGAGGCGGCGCTCGTAGGGGCCCAGGTCGTCCAGCTCCGTGAGCAGGGGGCCCAGCCACCCCCGGGCGGAGAGCCGGTGGGCGGCGACGGCGGTGTACCGGAGCCGGGCGGCGTGCGGCAGGGGTTCGAGGGCGGCGAGCAGCTCGCCGGCGGTGGAGATCATCACGGGCATTGTGTCCGACGGCACGCCCTGCCCCCAACGGATTTCGGGCCACCGGCGCACCGGGCGCGGAGTACGCGGAATACATCGACCGCACCCCCTGTTGGCGGGTATAGTTGAATCGTAAACAACTTTGGAAGGGGAGCCATGCAGTTCGGGATCTTCACCGTCGGTGACGTCACGCCCGACCCGACGAACGGACGGGTGCCCGGCGAGCACGAGCGCATCAAGGCCATGCTCGCCATCGCGCAGAAGGCCGAAGAGGTCGGCCTGGACGTCTTCGCCACCGGTGAGCACCACAACCCGCCCTTCGTCCCCTCCTCGCCGACCACGATGCTCGGGTACATCGCCGCGCGCACCGAGAACCTGATCCTCTCCACCTCGACCACGCTGATCACCACGAACGACCCGGTGAAGATCGCCGAGGACTTCGCGATGCTGCAGCACGTCGCGGACGGCCGCGTCGACCTGATGATGGGCCGCGGCAACACCGGACCGGTCTACCCCTGGTTCGGCAAGGACATCCGCGACGGCATCGACCTCGCCATCGAGAACTACGCGCTGCTGCGCCGCCTGTGGGACGAGGAGACCGTCACCTGGAAGGGAAAGTTCCGCACCCCGCTGCAGTCCTTCACCTCCACGCCCCGCCCGCTGGACGGCGTCGCGCCCTTCGTCTGGCACGGCTCCATCCGCTCACCCGAGATCGCCGAGCAGGCCGCCTACTACGGCGACGGCTTCTTCCACAACAACATCTTCTGGCCGCCCTCCCACACCCGGCAGATGATCGAGCTGTACCGGCAGCGCTACGCCCACTACGGCCACGGCACCCCCGAGCAGGCCATCGTCGGCCTCGGTGGCCAGGTGTTCATGCGCGCGAACTCCCAGGACGCGGTGCGCGAGTTCCGCCCCTACTTCGACAACGCCCCGGTCTACGGCCACGGCCCGTCGCTGGAGGAGTTCGCCTCCCAGACCCCGCTGACCGTCGGCTCCCCGCAGCAGGTCATCGAGCGGACCCTCTCCTTCCGGGAGTACGCCGGCGACTACCAGCGCCAGCTGTTCCTCATCGACCACGCGGGCCTGCCCCTGAAGACCGTCCTGGAGCAGCTCGACCTGCTCGGCGAGGAGGTCGTGCCGGTGCTGCGCAAGGAGTTCGCGAACCTGCGTCCCGCCGGAGTGCCGGACGCGCCCACGCACCGGGCCCGCGTTACCGCGGCCCGGGAGGCCTCGGAGGAGGGGACGCGGGCATGAAGACCGTCGTCGTATCGGCGGGGCTGAGCTCACCCTCCTCGACCCGCCTGCTCGCCGACCGCCTCGCGGCCGCGACGCTGCGGCACGTGGACGCCGAGCCGCAGGTGATCGAACTGCGGGACCTGGCCATGGAGATCGCCCAGCACCTCGTCACCGGTTTCCCGCCCGCCCGGCTGGCCGCCGCGCTCGACGCGGTCGCGTCCGCCGACGGCCTGATCGCCGTGACCCCGGTGTTCGCGGCCTCCTACAGCGGCCTGTTCAAATCGTTCTTCGACCTCATCGACAAGGACGCGCTCACCGGCACACCGGTCCTCCTCGGCGCGACCGGCGGCACGGCCCGGCACTCCCTGGTCACCGAACACGCCATGCGCCCGCTCTTCGCCCACCTGCGCGCACTCGTCGTGCCGACCGCCGTCTACGCGGCCTCCGAGGACTGGGGCGGGCAGGGTCTGGCGCAGCGCATCTCCCGCGCGGGCGCCGAGCTCGCACGCCTCATGGAGCCCGCCGGCGGGCTGGCCGCCCCGGACGTCGACACCGCCGCCGCGATCGCACCCCGTTCGTCGACGGGGGCACTCACATCGGTGGACCCGGCCGACGGCTTCCAACCGGTGCCCTTCGAGCAGCGCCTGGCCGCGCTGCGGGCCGGACTCACCGCATGACGCGTCACCCGGAACGCGCAGTCACCCCCTCCTTCGCCTGCGGGAAGGGCGGGGCGTGTGGTTTCCTGGGCCCCGCCACGCAGCGTCACGAGATGACTGCATGAAGTGAAGGGGATGGTGTCGTGAGCGTTCTGGACATCAAGCTGGACCGGTCGTTCGACGTCTTCGACTCGGACCGGGACGGGCGGCTCGTGAAGTCGGACGTCATCGGCCTCTCGGACAGGCTCGCCGAGTCACACGGCCTGGCCCCGGACGCCCTGGCCGGCCTGAGGGAATCGCTGGCGGACCTCTGGGACACCGTCTTCCAGGCGATGGACAGGAACGACGACGGAGCGGTGGACCGGCAGGAGTTCCGGGCGGCCTTCCGGGCGCGGATCATCTCGGACCGGAACCGGATCTGGGAGCGCATCAGGACGATGAGCAACGCCTGGACCGAGCTCGCCGACCGCGACCGCGACGGCATGCTGAGCCGTGACGAGTACACCTCCCTGCTCCACGGCATGTTCCGCCTGCCCCGCGAGACCTTCGACGAGGCGTTCGACCGGCTGGACGTCGACGGGGACGGGCAGTTGAGCCGTGACGAGATCAGCTCCGCCATGAAGGAGTACTACACGAGCGAGAACCACTCGGCCCCCGGGAACCAGTTCTTCGGCCGCCTCTGAGGAGTCCGCAGGGGGGCACCGCAGTGCCCCCCTGCGGCCCCGCCCGCCCGCGGCCGCACCCGCGGAGCTCCGGCGCCGCCGGGCCGATTCGTATCGGGCGCCCGCTCGTTGAGGAGCAAGAGGAAGCCGATCTCCCAAGACCTATCTGGAGGACCTCTTGATGGCCGCCGAAGCCGCACTGCCGGTGATCGTTCTCTCCGACTCCGATCCGCTCCGCCGGCACGAGACGGCCGAGCTGGTGCAAAGCTGGTACCGGACGTCGTTCCGTGTGCTGCAGGTCGGAGGTCCGGCGGAGGTGGCGAGGGCGCTGGACTCACTGGCCGACCGGCGGGTGCCCGTCGCCGCCGTACTCGCCGATGAGGCCCCCGAGCCCGCCGCGGCGCACCCCGGTGTGCGCTGGCTGTCGCTGAATGGACGTGCCGACGCCGTGCCCGGCGCGCGCACCGCACCGGCCGGGAGCGACGAGCACCCGGCCGAGCACCTCCGCGGCGCCCTCGACGACTCCCTGTGCACCTGGAACGCCGACTTCCGCGGCGATCTGCCGACGGCCGAGGTGCGCGGCAGCCGCTTCTCGCCCGCCGCCTACGCGGTACGCGACTTCCTCGGCCGCAGCGGCGTCATCTTCCGCTGGCTGCCCGACGAGGACGTACGGGACTCCCCGGTGCGCGTCCGGCTCGGCGACGGCACCGAGCTGGTGGACCCCCCGATCAGCGAGCTGGCCGAACGGCTCGGTCTCATCCGGCCGGCCGAGCAGGACCACTACGACGTCGCGGTGATCGGCGGCGGCCCCGGAGGGCTCTCCGCGGCCGTGTACGCCGCCGCCGAGGGCATGAGCGTCGTGGTGATCGAGGACGACGCGCCCGGTGGGCAGGCGGGTTCGACCTCACGGATCGAGAACTACCTCGGGTTCCCCGTGGGCCTCACGGGTGGGGACCTCGCCCAGCGGGCCCTGCAGCAGGCCCGCAGGGCCCGCGTCGAATGGCAGCCCACCCGGGTGGCCGGCCGGGTGACCCCGACGGAAACGGGCGGCCACGCCGTCGAGTTCACGAAGGCGGGCACCGACGAGAAGGCCTCGGTGACCGCGGCCGCGGTGGTCGTCGCCACGGGAGTGGACTGGAACCGCCTCACGGCTCCCGGCGTCGACCGCCTCCTCAACTCCGGCGTGTACTACGGATCGTGCCTGTCCGACGCCCCCTCGACCGTGGGGGAGGACGTGTACATGGTGGGCGCGGGCAACTCCGCCGGACAGGCCGCCCTCTACTTCGCACGCTACGCCCGCACCGTCACCCTGCTGGTCCGGGGCACCGACCTCGGCGCTTCCATGTCGAGCTACCTGGTGCAGCGCATCGAGCGGACCCCGGGCCTGAAGGTCCTGCTGGGCACCGAGGTGGCCGAATGCCTCGGCGGGACCACCCTCACCGGGCTCCGGCTCCGCGAGCGGGCGGCGGGCGCCGAGCGAACGGTCTCCGCGCACTGCCTGTACGTCCTGATCGGCGGCCGGCCCTCGACGGAGTGGCTCGGCGGCACGCTGAGGCTGGACGACCGCGGGTACGTCCTGACCGGCAGCGGCGGGGCCGGGCCGGAGGCGCTGCCGATGGAGACCAGCCTGCCCGGGGTCTTCGCCGTGGGCGATGTGCGGTCCGGATCCGTGAAGCGGGTCGGCGCAGCGGTGGGCGAAGGCGCCGCGGTCGCGCAGTCCCTGGTCGAGTACCGGCGGCGGTGTCCCGAGCGCTTCCAGGACGCGCGGGCGTCCTGCGGCTTCTGACCGGCCCCGCCTGCCACACCGAACGGCCCCGCGAGCCGGCTGCTCGCGGGGCCGTTCGGGTCCGTGTCCTTCCCGTGCGGCGCGCGGTCGGTGGTGCTCAGACGCCGTCGGGTACCCAGGAACCGTGGACGCCCCCGGGTACCCGGCGCGGCAGGTGGACGGCGGCGACCTGTTCCAGGCCCGAGGCGTCGAGGACCAGCAGTTGCGAGGCGTCCTGCTTGAGGTCGGAGACGACGGTCAGCAGATAGCCGTCGTCCTCGCACGTGGCGTCCGCGGCGGGTACGAAGACGGCCTCGCCCGGCATCCGGGCGTCGCCGGCCGGCCGGATCCGGCGGGCGCCGGTGGTGCGGTCGTACTTGACGACGCCGTAGCCCCCGAAGCCCTTCTCGTCGGGGAAGGAGATGGCGTACTGGTAGCGGTTCTCGGCGCCCAGATAGGCCTCGTTGAGGGTCGGGAACTCCACCGGCAGGTCGTCGATGATCTGCTCGGCGACCGTCTCTTCGGCCAGGTCGACGACCCAGCGGCGGGTGTAGGAGTGGGAGGCGGGCTCGCTGCCGCGACCGGGCGCGCCTACCCACCAGTTCCAGGAGAGCCGGAAACCCTCGCGGTCCACGGTGGGGCCCTCCAGGACGATGCGGCCCTGACCGTCCTCGTAGGCGTTGGAGACGTGCAGCATGCTGCCCGGCTCGATGGAGAACCAGCGGACGTGGCGGGCACCGTCCGCGCCGCGCGGCATCACCCCGATCCGGGCGGGCTGCCCGTCGCTCCAGGCGTACGGGATGCCGGAGTGCTCGGCGGGATCGAAGGTGACGTTGCCCTCGACGAAGACCACGTGGCGGCGGGTGATCGCGAAGTCGTGCTTGAGGGAGGCCGTGGCTCCCGGCACCTCGGCGCTGTCGGTGATCCCGCCCTTGGCGTCGGCGACGTAGTAGGTCAGGAACGGCGGGAACGGCGAGGACCCGAAGAAGTGGAGCTCGCCCGTGGCCGGGTCTTCCTTGGGGTGGGCGGTCATGGCGGAGGTGAGTTTGCCGCCGAAGTCGTAGGCGCCGATGGTTT